>JAFGJA010000395.1 GCA_016929355.1 Anaerolineae bacterium
AAACGCGGCGGGAAACTGGTCTTTCATCCGGTGTTCCAACTGTTCATGCTGGCGGTGATCGCGGCGGGTGGCACAGCTTTTTTAGGGCTAGTCCTCGGCTTCATCAAGCGCGACGTGGCGGTGTTCGGCGGCGCGGGCGCGATCATCGGCGTGATCACGCTGTACGTGTTGCAATTCGTCACGCTGGTGATTCACGAGTGGTCACACGCGATAGCGACCAAACATTTTGATCGTGAAGTGCGGCGCGGCGGTTTTCTGGTCTATATGGGAATGCCCGCCGCGTTTGTGGATACGACTGATATTTGGATGGAACCGCGCAGGCCGCGTATCGTTGTCAGTTGGGCCGGACCTCATTCGGGATTTTTCCTCGGCGGGCTGGCGAGTCTGCTCATACTGGCGGAACCGGGCGCATTCGTAACCGGCGTGTTGTACCAGTTCGCGCTGCTGACCTATCTCACCAGTTTCATGAACATGAATCCCCTGCTCAAGCTGGATGGCTATTATATTTTGATGGACTGGCTCGAAATCCCGCGTCTGCGCGAGAAAAGTTTAGCATTCATCGGGCAGCCGTTGCACGAGAAATTGCGCACGCGCGAAGCGTGGACGCGCGAAGAGAAAATTTTTGCGGTGTTCGGGGTACTCTCCGGCGTGTGGACGGTGATCGCGCTGGGTTTAGCGGCGTTTACGCTCGGCGGGTATGTGGTGAATTTCGCGCAAACTCTGTCGGGGATGATCATTCTCGGCGGTGTGATCGTGTTCTTCGTGGGGCGGTGGCTGAGGCGACGATGGGTCAAGCTGCGGATCGCGCGGGCGAAACAGCGCGCGGCGGCGTAAAAGAGCAGTCTTCACCGCAGAGACGCAGAGGCGCTGCAAGCAGCGATGCAGAGAAAATCAGGGTAAAGGCGGAGAAAACCTTTGGGGGAAATTCACCAGCAGCATAGCGAATTTCAGGCAAAAGCCAAACGAATAAGCCAGTTTATACCGTGTTTGCTCTGGCAGTTTTGGGGCATTCTGGGCTGTGTTTTTATCTTGTTGGTGTGTGTTGTAGCGGTATCTTGTGGTTTATTCCATTGGTTGGGGCAGAATACCTATTTGGAGCTTGATGTCCCTGAACATAAAGAAATCTCTTGGCACACAACAGAAAAAGTGAAAAAAGGCGACAACTACATCAATAAACGGATTGGAGTTGCTGATACAAAAACAACTGAATTAGTGGTAGATTTTTTTTGATGGTTGGTTAGATGAAGAAGGGTGGGGACGTGCAACTTACCACGATTGCAATATTCTTCCAGAGACTAAGTCTCTACCCTACGTTGAGCAGGGCTATCCACCACCCGACGGTGGCTATGTTGCTTATGCAGATGGCAGCATATTATCAATTACTGCGCCCTCAGCTTGCCTGATTATTCTACCGGGCGAGAACAATATAAATCTTATTTTTGCCACAATCGATCCCGCCGAGTTCATACCGGAAGACTGATCTACTCCGCTGCGTCAGAATAAGTCTGCTCCCCCTGCCTCAACTCCCAACGCCGCGCGCAACGCCGCGATCTCGTCTTCCAATTCCTCAATCCGCATCAACTGCGCTGCCTTGATCGAGTGTTTGGGCAGGCTGGCGACAAGTTCCGCGTGTTCGCGTTCAAGTTCCGCTAATCGAGTTTTCTGATTTGATTGTGATGACATAATTGGTTTTCCTGTTGGGCAGAGGCGAACTTGAGGTTCGTCAGCCCCGCCCCTACTTTTCCCCATCACGGCGCACGATAGCGTCATTCACACAAGCGGTCATACACACCATACACCCCCAACAACGGCTCATATCCAGAAACGGCACTTCGCCCTTGTCGATAATGCGAATCGCGTTTCCTTTGCATTTACTCTTAGCAAGACACACATCACAAACCTGACAACGGTCTTCGTCAATCATAAGGGCAATGCGGGTGTGGCCTGTGCCGTTGGTCATGGGTCGGCTCTTTTCTACTCGGCAGATCTACTGATACTTTGATTAGATGCATCGCGCGTTTGATGCGTTGCATCACGCACATTTTTTCGCACCTATCGAACACCCGTTTCGCCCATATACGCGGTGTATTCTATCCATTTTGCCCGTTACCCCTCATATATTGGGAGTCTATTTGGGGGTCGGGGGAGTGATACTATAGATGAATTTCACATCGTTATAGTATCGGTATTCGGGTAAAGGGTGGGTATCATGTATACACGCCATCCATTTGAAAATAACTGGGAATATAAGATCGTGCGTGCGCGGAATAACGAATTCCGCTACCGCCACCATCTCGATGCGCTGTTGCAGCAGGAAGCATTAGCGGGCTGGGAGATCGTGGAAAAATACAACGACTCACAGATCCGTTTTAAGCGCCCCCGCAGCGCGCGCACCTGGGATGGTGATCTGCCGCCCCATATCGATCCTTATCGCACCATCTATCACCCATCTGCCCAAAGCAGCGATTTGCAGTTGATCGTGTTGACTATGAGCCTGATTATCATCGTGCTCGTGATTGCGACATTGGGCATTCTGGCCTCGCTGCCGGGATAAGACCTCACCCCCTGGCCCCCTCTCCATGCACGGCGAGGGGAAGTCAGGGCATACGAAAGTCTGGCGATACATATCGTCAAGAACGAATAGAAAGGAACCGTACAATGGCAGGCGTCACAAGCGCAGTTACAGCGGCCACCGCCGCAGAAAAACGCCGGCAAGAGATGGAGGAAGAAGACTCGATGACCATGTACACGGCGGATGAATTGCGCGACGATTGGGAGTTCAAGATCGTCCGCTCCAACTTTGAAGCGTTCCGCAACCCGGAAACGTTGCAGCGTGTGATTGAGGAAGAAGGCCGCGCGGGTTGGATCATGGTCGAGAAATTCGACAACAGCCGTATTCGATTCAAACGTCCGGCCAGCGCCCGCGCCAATGATCCCATGCTGCCGCCGGATGTGAATCCCTACCGGACGCATATCGGCGGAACCGGGGCAATGCTGGCTGGCGTGTTTATCGGGCTGCTGGTCTTGTTGACAGTCGGGCTGGTGGCGTTTACGATTATGATGGCGAATTGAACCTTTCCCCCTGGGAACAGGTGTCTAACCATTGATTTTTCGTAGGTATGTATTGATAGGGGCACTGTAGGGGCGACCCGGTGGGTTGCCCTGGGCGAGGCGACGCCTCGCCCCTACAGCATATTTATCCCTCTTAAAAAGCATCAATACGTTCCTACCGGGATCGCATAAGGCAAACCCACCATGATCGAAATTACGCGCACCGGCAAAAATACCCTCGTGATCGAAAACCCGGTCATGCCAGCCGCCGGAACCTTCGGCTTTGACAGCACCGCCTATAACGATCTGATCGACCTGACGAAACTCGGCGCAATCGTGACCAATCCGATCACCTGGAAGCCGCGCCGGATCGCGCACGGGATCAACGTGATTCCCCTGCCCTCCGGCGTGATGATCCACACGGGCGTGCCCAATCCGGGAATGCAAAAGGTGCTCCACGATTATGCTAAAAGCTGGGCGGGGAGCCTCGCGCCGGTCATCGTGCATGTGCTGGCAACCACGCCGGATGACGTGGCACGCTGCGCCGGTTCACTGGAAGGACGCGAAGGCGTGGTCGGGATCGAACTCGGCTTGCACGATCAGGTCACGCTGGATGATATAAACGCTTTCCTCACTGCCGTTGAGCAGAATACCATGCTGCCGGTATTGGTGCGTGTGCCGCTTTATAACGCGGTGGAAACCGCACAAGCTGCCGAGGATTTTGGGGCAGGTGCGGTAGTGGTCGCCAATCCGCCGCGCGGCACGACCCGCGATCCTGAAACCGGGCAGTTGGTCGGCGGGCGAATTTATGGCCCCTGGCTAAAGGTGCAAACGCTGCGCGCTGTAGGACAGGTCGCGCGTGCGGTCAAGATTCCGGTGATCGGATCGGGCGGGATTCATACGCCAAATGATGCGCGGGATTTCCTCGAAGCGGGCGCGGTGGCCGTGCAGGTGGATACGGTGGTCTGGTCGCACCCACGCATGATCGAGATCATCGCGCGCAATCTTGGCGGGCTGGAACTCACGCGCGTCTCCGGCGCATTAGCGGACGAGTGGGAACCGGGCATTGGGATCACGATGCAACTGGAACGCAATCAGCGCCACGAACCGCCGCCCTATGATGGCGATACCCCCGCGATCCAACCACCCATGCCGCCGGATTTGCCAGATTAATCCTATTTACCCCTATCCCCCGGCAGGGAAGCAAGTCCCGCCCTGCTTGCGGGGAGGGATTTAGAGCGGGGTCAAACGGCTTTCCGCACACGCTCTGAATTGATCTGCTGTAGGGGAGCACCAATGTGTGCTCCCGCTTCCCCCCTTACGGCGCAACGGGGGCGGCTGCTTTGACCGCCTCGCTCATTTCCGACTCGAACTGCTGCATATACTTATGGAAGCGCCCCACCAGATCGCGCGCTTTGGCGTCGTAAACATCGGGATTCTGCCACGTATTGCGCGGGATCAAGACCTCGCGGGGCACACCGGGGATCGCCTGCGGGATCGCAAAGCCGAAGATGGGATCGGTAATCGTTGCCACATCATCCAATTCACCATTCAGCGCCGCCGTGACCATCGCGCGCGTGTACGCCAATTTCATGCGGCTGCCCTCACCGTAGGGGCCGCCGGTCCAACCGGTATTGATCATCCACATTTTGACGTTATGGTGTTCGACTTTTTCCGCGAGTAACTTCGCGTAGATGGTCGGATGCAGGGGCATAAAAGGCGCGCCGAAACAGGTGCTAAAGGTCGCTTGCGGTTCGGTAACGCCCTGCTCCGTACCCGCGATCTTGGCCGTATAGCCCGCCATGAAATGATACTGCGCCTGTTCGGGCGTTAAGCGCGCAATTGGCGGCATAATGCCAAATGCATCCGCCGTCAGGAAAATGATATTTTTGGGATGTCCACCGCGCCCGTTATAGTCCGCGTTGGGGATCGCGGTAATCGAATACGCCGCGCGCGTATTTTCGGTAAAAGCCGCATCATCGAGATTCACGCGGCGGCGGTTGGCGTCAATCTGCACATTTTCGAGGATCGTGCCAAAACGCCGGGTCGCGTTCCAGATTTCCGGCTCCCCTTCGGGCGACAACCGGATCACTTTAGCGTAACAACCACCTTCAAAGTTAAACACACCGTTATCGCTCCAGCCGTGTTCGTCATCGCCGATCAGATGCCGCGCGGGATCATTCGAGAGCGTGGTTTTGCCGGTCGCGCTCAAACCAAAAAACAGCGCCACGTCGTCAGGATCAGCGCCATAGTTCGCCGAACAGTGCATCGCCATCACGCCGCGTTGGGGCAGCAAATAATTCATGATCGTGAAAACGGATTTCTTGATCTCGCCCGCGTAGCGCGTGCCACCGATGAGAACCATTTTCTTCTTGAAATTGACCAGGATAAACGCACCGGATGACGTACAATGCACTTCGGGAATCGCGGTGATGTTGGGCGCATCGATCACGGTAAATTCGGGCACATGGTTGCGCAGTTGCTCCGGGTCCGCCACGCGGATAAACATATTGCGCGCAAACAGGCTGTGCCACGCCGTTTCGGTAATGATCCGCACCGGGAGCCGGTAATCGGGATCGGTCCCCGCATAACAATCCTGCACAAACACATCCCGGTTCTGGAAATAGTTCATCATGCGCTGGTGCAGATCGTCAAAATTCGCTTCGGTGCAATCCTGATTCACCACCCCCCACCAGATTTTGTCCTGGGTGGTTTCTTCACGCACGATAAATTTATCATTAGGCGAACGCCCGGTATGATCGCCGGTACGGACTACCAACGCGCCCAAATGCGCCATAATCCCCTCACGGTGGCGCACAATTTGCTCGTAGAGGGCTGGCGTCGGCAGATTCCAGTATTCGCGCTCCAAATTTTCAAAGCCGTGATGTTCCAGACCGTAGCTGCTGCGATACTCGTCGCTCATATATGTGCTCCTCTGTGGATAAAAAGCAAGATTAATGCCAAGTTTAACGAAACAATGACCGAAAAACTAGACGAAATTTTCAACCAGAACCACGAACAATAACACGCAGATTATGTTTGCGGTACGACAATTCTAACGAATAGGTAAGGGTGTATTACCACGTCTCACCTAACGAATCGCCCCCGTTAAGATGTGGCGTCCAGGCGACTCGTGCCAGATTCCAGGCGGATTCGGGCGTATCCCGTGCCAGCAGCGTGATTGAGGTATTGGTCAACGTGGGCCGTTTAATCTCCCCAAACAAGCTGGTGATCAACTGCCCAATCGTGCCCCCATGACTGACCAGCGCAATCGTTTGTCCGGCGTGACGCTGTGAGAGATCGTCAAACGCCGCGCGGACACGGACACGCACCGCCAGCCATGATTCGCCGTTGGGCGTGGGATCGTGGGGCATGGCCGCCCGGTATGCCGCATACCGGTCCGTATCCCAAATTTCGGCTTCGGCGCGGGTGAGGCCCTGCCAATCGCCCAGATCGACTTCGACAACACGCGGTTCCGGCACAATGGGCATTTTCACCGCCGAGGCAATCGCCTGGGCCGTTTGCATGGCGCGCAGTAAGGGACTGGCATACAACGTATCAAAATACGGCCCATGCGCCGCCAGATAACGCCCCAACTGCGCAGACTGCGCCGCCCCCGCCTCGTTAAGCGGCACGGGTGC
>JAFGJA010000038.1 GCA_016929355.1 Anaerolineae bacterium
ATTGCAGTGGCGCTGGCAGGGAATTTTACCCACGATATTTCGCAGACGGTCCAAAAGTTTGTGGAGAGTCATGGGTACAGCGTGGTGCGCGACTATACCGGGCACGGTGTGGGGCGCACGATGCACGAGGAGCCACAGGTCCCGAACTGGTGGCCCACGAAACGCCGGGTCCAACGCCAATGGCGCAGTACCAGGTTAGAAGCGGGTATTACGTTTGCGTTGGAGCCGATGGTCAACATCGGCCAACCCGAAACCATGACATTAGCGGATCAATGGACAGTTGTTACAAAAGATGGCTCGCTGTGTGCGCACTTTGAACACACGATTGCGATCATGCCCGAAGGTCCGCCGATGATCCTGACTCTACCGTGAGTGAGCATACGGCGTAAAGCGAAGTTAACCCTAGTCAAGTCCGGTGCTTTTAGCTAAAATTACCATTCCGTCCGGCGGATGGTGTCCGCCTGTTTTCTGAACGTGATGAACATAAGGTGGCATGAGTCCGCCGACATACGAGGAGATTTGTGATCTATGGCACGTATTGAAGGTGTAGATCTCCCGCGTAATAAGCGCGTTGAAATCGCGCTCACCTATATCTATGGCATTGGCCCAACGCGCAGCCAGGAAATTCTGGATGCATCGGGTGTGAACCCGGATACGCGCGTGCGCGACCTGACCGAGGCGGAAGTCGCCTCTTTGCGTGAAAGCGTCGGCCAGTTCCGGGTGGAAGGTGAATTGCGCCGCGAGGTCAATATGAATATCAAGCGGCTGATCGAGATTGGCAGCTATCGTGGTCTGCGTCATCGTCGTAATTTGCCGGTGCGCGGGCAGCGTACCAAGACCAACGCCCGTACTCGCAAGGGGCCGAAAAAGACGGTGGCGGGACGTGGTCGTCGTCGTGGGGCCAAGAAAAAGTAAGCGGTTGTCAATCTAGGAGAAGGCAAGAAAATGGGACGTAGTCGGAGAGGGCCTCGTCGTGGGCCACGTAAAATCAAAAAGAACATCCCTTACGGGCAGGCACATATCCATGCCACGTTTAACAATACCATTGTCTCGATGAGCGATCAGCAGGGCAATGTGGTGGCCTGGGCCAGCGCGGGCACAACGGGGTTCAAGGGCAGCCGCAAGAGCACGCCTTACGCCGCGCGGATGGTAGCGCAGCAAGCGGCAGAAAAAGCCAAAGAACACGGGATGCAGGAAGTGGATGTTTTTGTGAAGGGGCCTGGCCCTGGTCGTGAAGCGGCCATTCGTTCGATCCAGGCGAGTGGGGTGAAGGTGCGCTCGATTACCGATGTGACACCCGTCCCGCACAACGGTGTGCGTCCGCCCAAGAAGCGGCGTGTGTAGTAGTAGGCAAGCCGGGACACTGCTTGCAGTGCCCCTTTGTACGTCATTCGCTCTTAATCGACGAGTAGTGTAAAACCAATAACATCGGGTGTAAACACACTTGTCCAATGTGTGGAGGAAGCCAAACTTCAATGGCACGTTATACTGGACCTGTTTGTAAATTGTGCCGACGCGAAGGCGAGAAACTGTTTCTCAAGGGCGCGCGGTGCCTCTCACCGAAATGCTCGGTGGAACGCCGTAGTTATCCCCCCGGACAACACGGCAAGGATGCTTCGTTCCGGCGTGGGCGTGGCTCGGACTATTCCCTTCAGTTGCGCGAAAAGCAAAAAGCGCGCCGTATTTATGGCATTTTGGAGCGCCAATTCCGCCGCTATTTCCGCGAAGCGCTCCGTCGGCCCGGTTTGACCGGTTCGAATTTGCTCTCAATTCTTGAAACCCGCCTGGACAACGTCGTGTACCGGATGGGGTGGGCCGATTCGCGGAATCACGCGCGTCAGCTTGTTCAGCACGGTCACATTTCCGTCAATGGCCGCCGGACCAACATCCCGTCCTACCTGGTTTATCCCGGCGACGTAATTACCATCCGTGAAGGCAGCAAAGGCCGCCAATATTTTAAGGAACTTGGCTTGTATATGGCGGAACGCCCACCGGCCCCGGAATGGCTGGCGGTGGATGTAGCTGCTATGAAGGGCGTTATTGAGCGCTTGCCAGAACGCCGCGACGTTTCTGACATTCCACTGAACGAACAGCTCATCGTGGAATACTACTCGCGCTAAGAGCGGGTAGTCTGCGAGAGCATCAGTCCCATCTAGAGGAGGGGACGTGTTGGTTACAAATAACATGGTGTTGCCCAAAATTGAAGGGGATGCAACGTCCCAAAAGTACGGGCGATTCATCATTAGCCCCCTGGAAGAAGGCTTCGGGATTACCGTCGGTAATGCGCTGCGGCGCGTGCTGCTGTCGTCCCTGCCAGGGGCTGCGGTTACATCCATCCGTGTATCGGGCGTTCACCACGAATTCTCGGCGATCCCGCATGTGCGGGAGGACATGACGCAGTTGATTCTGCAAATCAAGCAGCTTCGCTTGAAGCTGTACGACGCGGAATCGGCGCGCTTGCGGTTGGAAGTTCACGGTGAGGGAACGGTGACGGCAGCCGATATTATGGTTCCCGCCGAAGTCGAAATCCTCAACCCTGATCTGTACCTGTTCACGGCTGATTCGGAATTGGCCCAACTTGAAATCGAACTGACCGTACAGACCGGACGCGGTTTTTCGCCCTCAGAAGAACGTGGACGCTTGCCCATTGGTGAACTGCCGGTAGACGCCATCTTTAGCCCGATCAAACGCGCCGCTTATGATGTTGAGCGCGCGCGCGTGGGGCAAAAAACCAATTACGACAAACTCATCCTCGAAATCTGGACCGATGGCACGATCCGCCCGGAAGAATCGATGAGCCAGGCTGCCGAAATTTTGATGAAGCACCTGATCATCATCGCCGGAGTGAGCGAAGAATCGCTGCTGCCGCCAGTTGAGGAAGAAGTCGAACCGGACCCCAACGCTCTGCCGCCCGAAACCTACGAAACCCCGATTGAAACGCTCGATCTGAGCGTGCGCGTCTTCAATTCGTTGAAGCGGACCGGGATCACCAATGTGGGTGAAGTGCTGGAAATGCTGGATCGGGGACCGGATGCGATGCTCGCCATCCGTAACTTTGGCGAAAAATCGTTGGATGAGTTGCTCGAACGGCTCAAAGAAAAGAACTACCTGACCGAAGAACACGATATTTTCTCCGGCAGTTAGACACTGGAACAACTAAGGAAAATTCGTCGCTATGAGACATAAAGTAGCTGGTAAGCGCCTGGGTCGGGATATGGGACACCGTAATGCCCTCCGGCGCAACCTGATCAATGACTTGCTCCGTCTAGGGCGGATTCGCACGACGGAAGCCAAAGCCCGCGCTATTCGCGGGGAAGCTGAAAAGATGATCACGCTCGCCAAGCGTTCGCTGGCGCACGACGACCCGAACCGGGCCGTTCATGGCCGCCGCATTTTGTTCGCGCGGTTGCGCAACAAGGAAGTGGTGGCGAAGGTGTTCGATGAGTTAGCGCCGCGCTATGAGGATCGCCCCGGTGGGTATACCCGCATGTACAAATTGGGTATGCGCAAGGGTGATGCGGCGAAGATGGCGTTGATCGAACTCGTGGACAACGAAGAAGCATAGGCGCTAGCAGCGTAGGCGCACAGCGTAGGCGCACAGCGTAGGCGCACAGCGTAGGCGCACAGCGTAGGCGCACAGCGTAGGCGCACAGCGTAGG
>JAFGJA010000039.1 GCA_016929355.1 Anaerolineae bacterium
CGTCAACGATCACCGCATCATCGAGCGCGGCACACACGACGAATTGATCGCGCAGCGCGGTTTTTACTACGATCTGTATATGAGCCAATTCCGGCGCGGTGCGATCATGCACGAGGAAGAACAAGTCGCGCGCTAACCCTAACACGCTTGATTTTATGGGTAGATATGCAGCAGATCAGCCAGAAAATACTTCTGGCTGATCTGTTTTTTATTTTGCGGGTGTTATCCCAATACAACCTCAATCGTGTGCTGACCTTCGGTGAAGATCGGCACAATATGCCCGTCGATCACTCTGTCATCGACGCTAAATGACTTAACACCCTTGCTGACGTGATCGGGATTCGTGACTGTGATCTGGTAAGTTGCGCCCCGGAATTTGCGGGTAGCGGTGAAACCATCCCACGCCTGCGGGATGCATGGATTCACACTCAAGCCGGTGTGCGTGGGCTGGATGCCGAGAATCCATTGCGTGCCCGCCTGATACATCCACGAGGCTGTGCCCGACAGCCAGCTATTGCGCCCTAAACCAAACTGCGGATGTTCGTCACCGAGAATATTCTGCGCGTAAACGTAGGGTTCGATCTCGTATTCGTCGATGATGTCGTTTTTCGCGGCGGGATTGATCTGGCGGTAATACTGGTAGGCGCGGTCCCCGTTGCCCATGATGGTTTCCGCAATGATCACCCAGGGATTCGCGTGCAGAAAAATGCCGCCGTTTTCTTTCGCACCGGGCGGAAACGTGCTGATCCCGCCGATATTGGGATCATAACCATCAAAACCCGGTGTGCTGAGTTTGATCCCTTTCGCCGTGTTGAGGCGTTCGTTCACCGCTTGCAAGGCAGACTCGGCGCGATCCTGCGGTGCGAAACCGGAGAATATCGCCCAGGATTGTGCATTGGTGTAAATTTGTCCGGTGGGATTTTGGTGTGATCCAATCGGCGTACCGTCAAAATCGAAGTAACGCACGTACCACGCGCCATCCCAGGCGTGCGCATTAACCGTTTCCCGCATGGTATCGTAGTAGGCCGTGAAGTGATCGCGGGTGGCGACATCGTTTTCATACGCTGCCAGATCGATCAATTCGCGCAGCGCGCGCCCGTATAGATTGGCAGTGAACAACGATTCAGCCCCGGTGCGTAAATTGGTGGGATCGTTCCAGTCGGCAAACCCGGCTAACGGCAGACCATGCGTGCCGGTTTCGCTGTGTGTGAATTCGATCCCACGCCGGAGATGTTCGCGCACCGTGCCGGATTCAAGTGGTTGATCGCTTTTGCCCTTGTCATAAAAGGGGATTTCCTGATCGAGAAAGGCATAATCGCCAGTTTCACGCAGATAGCCACATACCGCCAGGATAATCCACAGGTGATCGTCGCTGTAATAATGCGGACGGTCTTCCCGTTCGCGCGAGTCGCCTTCATTGGCCTCCATCGTGAGCGGGAAAAATTGGTGCATCGCCGATCCGTTGCGCTTTTGCACACTGAGCAGTTGGACGATCAACGCCTTTGCCTCATCTGGCATGTGCGCCAATACACCTAACACATCCTGTGAACTATCGCGGAAGCCAATCCCGCGTGCGCCGAGGCCGAGTTGGTAGAGCGAAAGATAGCGCGACCAGTTTTTAGTCGTGTGGCATTGGCGCGGATTATGCACATTAAGCATCGTGTTCAGACTCGCGTCGGGCGTGTCGATCTGTAACGCGGTCAGATAGTCTGCCCAAAACTGCGCGAGTTTGTCAAAGGTAGCATCAACGGCGGCGGTGTCCCAAAATTTCCGAATACCGGGGATCGCATTTTCCAGACTGGGAGATTGTCCTAACTGCGCGATCAGACGTTGACTCGCGCCGGGGGCCAGTTCGCCAAGTGGGATCATGAGCGCACCGACATTATCGCCGCGTAACGCTTCATGGTTGCTGAGTTTCGGTTGTTGCAGACTGAGCGGATTGGCCCAGGTTCCGTACTCATTATCGCCCAAAAATCGCTTGCGATCCGTTTCAAACGAGGTAATGGGCAAATTCGCCGCGAAATAGTTTATCTGGATATCGCGCATCATGAACGCATATTGCAGCAGGATGGTTTGATCATCCACCGTAACGGCTTGGCTTTGCATCGTTTGCGGAACCCAATCAGCATTCGTGTATTGTTTCAGCGCGTCAAAATGCGTGTATTCCACTACCGGGATCGCGTCCAGGGTGATCGGTTGATCGGTCAGATTAGTGAAGGTCATATTCCAGATGACGCGCGTATCGCCGGGCGGCACAAAGACCGTAATCTCGCTTCGGATGCCGTAAAATTCCGTGACGAAGCGCGAATATCCCAAACCGACATGACACTCAAAACGATCATAGGGATCGAGGGTCGGGACATAGTACGGCGAAAAAACTGTATAACCATCGCCGGATTTATAGCGCAGATACAACGTCGATCCTTTGAAATCCGCACTCGGAATCTGCGGGATGTATTTGGTGATGCGATTGAGCGCCGGGTCCTGGCGACAGATCAGCGCGCCGCCGGTATGGTCCACCAGGCCGCCAAAAGCCAGCGTGCCGACATAGTTAATCCACTTGGTCGGTGTTTTTGGATTAGTGATAATGTATTCGCGCGCGGTGTCGTCAAAATAACCGTAAGTCATGGTTTATTTCCTCTGCAAAATGATAGCGTGATAATCTGCGGGTAAGTTCGCAGCCGCAATAATACCCAAAACCGTGTATTTTGTGGGAATCATGATTCGAGATGGGGCAGGGAGAAACAGGTAGCGATCTGAATATAGTTGATCGCTACCTTGATTTTTGCGGATTAGCGGCCCCAATCATTCGCAATGTCGGTGTGTTTGTCCGTCGTGACCTGATAAACGGTCTGGGTTGCCAGTTCGTAGATAAACACATCCCAATTGCCGGAGCGATCCGACGAAAACACAATATACTGACCGTCCGGCGAAAAACGCGGCTGGATGTCGTTGGAATCCGACTCGATGATTTTTTGTGGTTCACCACCAATAGCCGGTATCAGGTAAATATCGGCGGGGGCGTTGGGCGCTTCTTGACCCTGAAACACGATCTGCGATGCATCCGGCGACCAGTCCGGCGCGGCTTCGATCAGCGCGGCTCCGTTGGTCGTCAAATTGCCGATGCTCCCGTCTGCCACAACGTAAATACGGAGTTCGGTCCCCTCGCCGCTTGTAACAGGCGAGAGATCAGCCGCATAAACAATGAACTGTCCATCAGGTGAAAACGCGGGCCAACTTTCAATCGCATTATCTTGCGTGAGGCGCTGCAAGGCGTCAGGATTTGCGCCTGTCGGATCGAGCAGGGACAACCGGTATAGATCGGGACTGGCTGCCCCACTGTTGGCCGTGAATGCCATAAAATTACCATCCGGGGACCAGGTTGGTTGTTCAAAATCGCGGAGGATGATGGTGTGGTTCCAATAACTCGATCCAAGCTGCGGGGCAGTGCCCTGTAAATTATCAAGCTGCATCAAATGTTCGAATGTGCTGACCGCGTACTTGATGTAAACAAACCGGTTGCCATCAGGTGAGAGCGAGGGGGTATGTCCCCGATCCGATCCGGTGAGGGTTTGCCGGTTGCTACCATCCGGGTTAATGATCGTGATCGGTTGGTTGTCCTGATCGCCGATTACATTCCCGGAGCGCATGATGATTTTGCCACCGAGAGTAGCAGGTGCAGGCGGGAATAGTGTCGATGGCACTGCCGAAATGGGAGTGTTGCTCGGTTTCGGAGTCCAGGTCGGGAGTGGTGGCGGGGGCGTCCGGCTGGGTGTTGGCGTGATGTTCGGTGACGCGGCTGGTTCCGTCGGCAAGGTATCGCCCGATGTCGAATTACTAGCGGATTGGGTGGAATTTTGTCCAACATTCGCCGGTGGGTTTTCCTGATTAGCGCTGTCGTCATCCCCGCCCATCATCATTACCAGGACGATGATCAACACAATTGTCGCCACCGCACCCAGTGCTGCCGCCACATACCAGATCGTGCGACTATCACTGTGGTTCGTGTCTTCTAAAAAGGCGGTGTATTTGTCTGTGCCAGCCGGCATAGCCGGACTGACCGCTCCGGTAGCAGCGAAGGGATCATCCGATTGAGCCTCAAATTCAACGCCTGCAGGTTGGGGTATTGGCGTGGGTTGTTCCCCAAGCTCGATAGCCTGTAAGTGTTTTAACAGATTTTGGGCGCGCTCATTAGCCGGGTTGATGGTTAACACATTGCCGAGGCAAACTTTCTTCTCACCAATATCATCAACCGCCGCCGCCAGCCAAAACCAACCGCGCTCATTGCGCTGATCGAATTGGACAACCTGTTCAAGCAATGTGCGCGCCGTAACCTTATCGCCGGCGCGTGCCGCATCAATCCCCTGTTGGAGCCAGGCGGCCACCTGGGGATTGGGTTCAGGATTCGACATATTCCCCCCTACGGTATCCAAACGGCAAAGCGCGTATCGCCTTCCTTTTCGGTAATACGTTGCAACTCAGAGCCATCTGGCCGGATTACATAGAGATCAAATACCGGGCCTTCACGATTAGAACTGAACGAAATCCATGCGCCATCCGCCGACCACGCCGGGTCGCGTTCTTCACGCGAGACATCGCGCACGATCAAGGCGCGTTCACCTGTGCCGTCTGCGGTCATCACAAAGACATCGGTGTTCTGACGCCGGTCCGACAGGAAAACGATCCATTCGCCATCGGGCGACCAGGCCGGTGAAAAACTGCTGTTTTCGGCTTCGGTCAACCGTTCCAGATTTTGGCCGCTCGTGGTGATGCGCCAGATTTCCAGTTCGCTTGGGGTCGCTTGATCCGAGGCAAAGACGATGACGTTATCGGTGGGTGACCACGCCGGATCATGATCATCAGCGTCATTGTTGGTTAGCGCGGTTGGATTGCCACCGGCGAGTTGGATCAAATACAGATCGTAATCTCCATCATGGTTTGAGGCGAAGACGAGTTGCCCGCCATCCGGCGACCATGAAACGTCCTCAATGCTGGGCGATTGGAGCGATGTTAAGACACGAATCTCGCCTCCATTGGCCGGAGCAACGAAAATTTCTTCAAACTCACGCGCGCCGCTCCCTAACCGTACCGTACCGGCGAGTTGGCTGCCATCGGGTAAAAACGCCACGTCATAGAGTTCGAGCAAGACCAAGCCTGCCCCACTATCCCCGGTATCCGGCAGCGAAAACTGGATTTGCTGTTCTTGTCTCCCCTCACCGTTCAGCCGGTAGAGTTCCCATCGCGTTGACCCACCGCGCTTGCCTGAAACGATAAAGTTATAGCTATTGAGCGGAAGGGGTGTGGTGGTGGGGGTGGGTGTCAGGGTGCTGGTGGGCGTAACCGATGGGGTCCAGGTGGGGGCGATTGTACTGGTTGGTTGGGGTGTCCAAGTCGGCGTATTGGTTCCTGCGTAGCCAAAAACGCGCTCAGTCGGTGTCGGCGCGGGGCCAACGGCGGTGGGCGTTGGTGTTTCGTCAGCGGCTTGTGTATCTTGTAAGAGTAGGTAGATACCGGCCCCGATCATGCCAAGTGCCAGCACCGCAACCATAACGAAGACAACCGGCGGTAATCCCCGGCGGCCACCTTCGTCCCCCAATGTAAGCGAGCTGCGGGGTGGGGTTGACAGGCGCGGATCAGTCAACGATTCGCGTGAAACCGGTGCGGTGGTGGGTGGGCGGGCGGTTGTTACGGATGGGCGCTCAGGGCGTATCGAGCGGGTTTCCGGTGCAGTCGGTGAGGCCGGGCCGGATCGACTGGGTGATAGCCGGGCGGCGTAGTCAAAATCTTCTTCTTCGCGGGGCGGCGGTAATTTGGCAATCGCTTGCTGCGCGCGCTCATTCTCTGGATTAATCGCCAGCACCCGCTCCAAACAATCGCGCCGTTCTTCCGGTGTATCGACTACCGACGCCAGCCACATCCAGGCCGCTTCGCTATTAGGAGCCTCTTTGACGACTTCCTCAAGGATATGGCGGGCGATACCTTTGTTGCCACTCTGAGCCGCTTGGATGGCGGTTCGTATCTGATTTTGAATATTATCACTTGCCAAGGCAGTTTATCCTAACATACTGGGCGAGCGCCCAACGAGAGCGATATGTGGTCTGATGGGGCGATAGCCATAGGCCGATAGAGCGTTATCACGAACACACCAATATTTATTACACGGCAACCAGCGCCAGCAGCGCCAGTGTCACCAGGATGATCACGGCAACCAAAAAGAACAAGCCATAGCGCATGACCTGCGAATTGTTCGATGCTTTTTTGCGTTTCATGCTTTCCAGTTGTTTTTTTGCTGTGCGATTATTGGGGTTAATGCGCAAAACAGTGTTGAGATAACGCAGCCGGTCTTCTGGGGTGGCGGCAACGGCGGCCATCCACAGCAGCGCGCGTTCGTTTTGTTTATCGACATCCAGAATCTGTTGGAAAATCACCCGTGCATTGGGTTTATGACCTTCTCTGGCAGTTTGTATCCCAATCTGCATCAATTGTTCAAGATTCGGTCCTTGACCTTCACTATTATTCATTCCCATAACGTGCATCTCCCTATCGTTGCACTGTTGTCTTGATTATTTATAGTCGCTTCTCGGAGGTCTGACAAGTATCCTTCAATACTAGTGTGTTCGAAGTGTCCGTGCAATACGTCAATTGTCCCATACGTAGCCGTGCCGAATTGACGCCGCGAACCGGCTGGGGCACAATGGAGGAGCGGTTAAGATGATCACTATGGTTCAGGAGCAAACACATGGATTCGGATCGGCCAGTTGTGGTGATCGGTGCGGCTGGCATCGACATTAAAGTTCGTCCTCACACCACGTTGCAGATGGGACGCTCGAACTTAGGGCGGATTCGGAACAGTGTGGGAGGGGTGGCGCGCAATATTGCGGAGAATCTCGCCCGGCTAGAAGTACCGACGGTTTTGTTATCCGCCGTTGGGCAGGACAGCGCCGGGGATTGGCTGGTCCGGCACACATCAGCCGCCGGAGTCGATACCACGCATGTCCAACGCTTGCCGGAGGTCAATACGGGGAGTTATGTGGCGCTGTTGGATCAAGCGGGGCAATTGACTGTTTCGGTCAGCGATTATGATATTGTCGAGGCGATTTCCCCGGCCTATCTACAAAAGCATCGCGGGTTGTTGGCGGGCGCGGCGATGATCGTGATCGACGCAAATCTATCGCCGCGCGCGTTGGAGTCGGTTTTTTTGTGGGCGGGCCGGTACGACATTCCCGTGTGTGCCGATCCAACTTCAGCGATGTTGTCCGATAAATTGATCAAACACCTGCCGCAATTGTATATGGTTGCGCCGGATGCGATTGAAGCTAATGCGCTTTGCGGGACCGATCAACCACCAACGACCAGCGAAGAAGCGATCAACAGCGCGCAGTGTTTGGTGTCAATGGGCGCGGATGTGGTAGTGGTGACGCTGGCCGAACAGGGATTAGCTTATGCAGATGGCAGCAGCGCGGGGCATATTCCGGCGCTGCGCACCTCAGTGGTGGATACAACCGGGGTTGGGGATGCGTTGACGGCGGCGGTGATTTTCGGTTTGGTCAACGAAATGCCCCTGGATGAAGCGGTGCGGCTTGGCATTTCGGCGGCGGCGTTGACGCTGCGCACCCGCGAAACTGTTGTGCCCGATCTCAGCCTGGATCGTATCTATGATGAGTTGGTGGTTTGAATTTGGTTCGGGGCGAAATTGCGAAAAATCTGTAAAATTTGTCTCATGATACCCAAATACAGTGTATGCTTAATAGTATGGCTATTCTGATTTTTCTCCTCTAAGGACTAAATAACCGGTGACACTCGAACAACGCAAACGGCAGTATGCCAAGATCGCGGAATTGTTAGAAGACACGTATGGCTATCCGACATGGCGGCAGCATTTGCCCCCGATTGATGAATTAGTGAGTACGATCCTGAGCCAGAGTACCACCGACTCAAACCGCGACATGGCGTTCGATGCGCTCAAAGCCCGTTATGAATCATGGGATGCGGTGCGGGATGCACCTCTGGATGACGTGATCGAAACGATCCGTTCTGCCGGGTTAGCGAATCAAAAAGGGCCGCGTATTCAGGACGCACTGCAATTTGTGACAGATCAGCGCGGCGAAATTTCTCTTGATTTTCTGGATGCCATGGATATTGAAGCGGCGAAAGAGTGGCTGACGCAGATCAAAGGTATCGGACCGAAAACGGCTGCGATTATTTTGTTGTTCGCCTTCAATAAACCGGCGTTTCCGGTGGATACGCATGTGCATCGGGTCACGAAACGATTGGGCTTGATCGATCCCAAGATCAGCGCCGAGCGCGCCCATACCGAACTCGAAGCGATTATTCCGCCGCAGGATTATTATCCGGCGCACCTCAACATCATTCGGCATGGGCGCGAAGTCTGTTCGGCGCGTGGTCCACGCTGCGAGGAATGCCCGCTCACCGCATTCTGCGATGATTACCAGTCCCGCATTAATGATTAAAGTGGCAGAAACTATGAGCGAAGAAACCAAACCGACAACGTATGAACTGGAAATGGCGTTAGCCAATGCGCGGCAAACGATGTCGCTGTTGCGCAGTCAGGCGCAGGCGCGCGCGGTTGATCCGGTGTATCTGGATAACCGGTTGGCCGCGTTGGAAAACATGCTGGTGCAGTTTGCGGCGACTCATGAGGCATCGGAGGAGCAACGGCATCTGGCGGCGCTGTATGAAGTGAGCCGTGTGATCGGATCGTCGCTGGACCTGCAAACGGTGCTGGATCAGGTGATGGATGCGATCATCCAACTTACCGAGGCTGAACGCGGTTTTCTGATGCTGTTGAATGATGATGGCAAGCTGCAAGTGCGAGTCGCGCGCAATTTCGATCAGGAAACACTGGAAAGCAGCGAATTTTCAGTGAGCCGGACGATCACGCGGCAGGTCGTCAACTCTGGCGAACCGGTTGTGACCACGAACGCCCAGACCGATCCGCGCTATGCGGGGCAGGCGAGCATCATCGCCCATGCCTTGCGCAGCATTATGGCGAGTCCACTACGCGCACGCGGCAATATCATCGGCGTGGTGTATGTGGATAACCGGATTCGCACGGGTATTTTTTCGGAAAAAAACCTGGAAGTACTGGAAGCGTTTGCGGCGCAGGCGGCAGTAGCGATTGAAAATGCCCGGTTATATGGAGAGAAAGATCAAGCGCTGACGGATCGCGTTGAAGAGTTGACGATGTTGCAATGGATTGACCGCCAACTCAATGAGACGTTGGATACCGCGCACGCCATGCAGATCACGCTGGAATGGTCGGCGCGGTTGTGTGATGCGCAAAGTGGCAGCCTGGGGATGTGCGATCCTGAAATGGAAAAAGTTAATCTGGTGGCGCGTTGGGGCGAAGCGGACGAGTTTACCGATCAGGAATCGCTCACTTTGAAGCATCCCTTGATCGGGCAAGTTTTCGAGACACAGGAGGCCGCGCTCGAAATGACGCCGCCCGGAGTCGAACCAGCTCGCACGGTGTTGTGTGTGCCAATTCGCCGGGAAAATAACGCAATTGGTGTGGTGACGCTGGTCGCGCGCCGGGCTGATGCGTTTGATGAGGATGCGCAGGCGCTTGTGTCGCGGTTGGCGGATCGGGCCGCAATTGCCATTGAGAACGGGCGACTTTATGACGCGGTGCAGGCGGCGAATAAAGCCAAATCTGAATTTGTGAGTCTGGTCGCGCATGAACTCAAAGTGCCGATGACCAGTATTCGCGGGTATGCTGATTTGCTGGCGGTGGTGGGGCAGATCAATGACCAGCAGAAAAACTTTATTGAAACGATCAAGAACAATGTCCAGCGCATGACGGTTCTGGTCAGCGATCTCAGCGACATCAGCCGCATTGAGAGCGGGCAGTTGAAAGTTGATCTGGCAGGGATCGAACTCGATACGGTGATCACCGAGGCGGTGGACGGGGTAATGGCGCAGATCGAAACGCGCGGCCACCAATACATCGAAAATCGTGCGCCAAATTTGCCGCTCGTGCAGGGAGATCGCAGCCGGGTGATTCAGGTGTTGGTGAATTTGTTGAGCAATGCCTATAAATACACGCCGGATGGGGGCACGATTACGTTGAGTACCGAACTCAATAAGGACTATGTGCGGATCAGCGTGCGCGATACCGGAGTTGGGATGACGCCCGAACAGATCGCCCAATTGGGGACTAAATTCTGGCGCGCAGATAACGAGCATGTGAACAACCAGCCCGGTACAGGCTTGGG
The DNA here is from genome assembly GCA_016929355.1 of Anaerolineae bacterium. GTDB lineage: Bacteria > Chloroflexota > Anaerolineae > Aggregatilineales > Aggregatilineaceae > JAFGJA01. The sequence continues at coordinate 10,236 of JAFGJA010000039.1, forward strand.
ACTGGCGATCACGCAAAATCTGGTCACGCTGATGGGCGGTACTTTTGAGGTTGAAAGCACCCCTGGCGAAGGCAGTACGTTTAGTGTGGCGCTGCCGGTGCAGCCGCCTGCTGAGTAGATCAAGTGCGGTGAATTCCTATAGATTTTGGATTGACGGAGACAGGGTTCTCGTGCTACACTTCTAGGCGCAAGACATGGGGCAGTGGCGGAATGGCAGACGCCGTGGACTTAAAATCCACTGGGGAGACCCGTGTGAGTTCGAATCTCACCTGCCCTACACAAATTTTCCTCGTAATAGGGTATCTGTGAAGTGGATACTCTACGTTTTTTCTACTCCTTATCACCCCCTAAAAACTCGCATTGACGGCACTAGAGGATCGTGTTAAAGTGAGGCTGACAGGCATACGGGATTTTATCTGTCAACCATCGCTAATAGCCGGTTAGATATAGGGTTACATTCACGGTCCTTTTTATTTTGAAGTTACCGTCTAATGC
>JAFGJA010000396.1 GCA_016929355.1 Anaerolineae bacterium
GTCAAGGGGATGCTGAAGAATCACCGGTTGGCCCTATCGCTGTCAGATGCCGCTTTTGGACGCTTTGAGGAACTGCTCAAGCAGAAGGCCGAAGCGAGTGGTACGGTAGTTGTTCAAGTTGACCCGTTTTTTCCCTCCACTCGATGCTGCCATCGCTGTACTCATGAACGCGACATTGACCTCTCAGAACGGACCTATGTTTGTCTGAATCCCAAATGCAGATGTGTCTTTGACCGTGACTACAACGCGAGTATGAACATTCTGCACGAGGGCAAGCGGCTGGCCGGGACAGCCTGACCAAACCCAGCGTCGCGGTAGTGGCTACGACGAGACGTTAAACACCTGTGGACAGGACGTAAGACCTAAGCCTTCCGGGGTAGCGGCAGACCTGGGTGAAGCAGGAACCAAAATCCGATTTTGTTATATTTGCATACATTTGCATACAAGAAAGGTAGCAGAAGTAATACTGTGACAAGTCCTAAAAAACGCTATGCATTGGTTGGAACGGGTGGACGCGCTGGGATGTATGTGCGGGCGGTGATGGAAACATATCCCGATTCGTGTGAATTGGTCGCTTTTTGTGATCTGAGCCAGACGCGCATGGATTGGTATAACAGTCAGATTCAGGCGAAGGGTGGGGAGCCGATCCCGACCTATCGGGCGGATCAATTCGATCAGATGATCGCGGAAACCAAGCCCAATACCGTTATTGTGACTACGATGGATTCCACTCACCATATTTACATTACCCGTGCGATGGAACTCGGCTGCGATGCGATCACCGAAAAGCCGATGACTATTGATGTTGAAAAAGCGCGGATCATTTTTGATGCGATTGAGCGTACAGGTCGCCAACTGCGGGTCGCTTTTAATTACCGCTATGCCCCGGCATATACCAAAGTGCGCGAAGTAGTAATGGATGGCACGATTGGCCGCCCGTTAAGCGTCGATTTTTCGTGGTTGCTGGATACCCATCACGGCGCGGATTATTTCCGACGCTGGCACCGCGAAAAGCAAAATTCCGGCGGATTGATGGTCCACAAAGCCACGCACCATTTCGATCTGGTAAACTGGTGGATTGACTCATATCCCAGTGAAGTTTTCGCGTTGGGTGATCTGATGTTTTACGGTCAGGAAAATGCCGAGGCGCGCGGCGAGCATTATGATTATGCCCGTTATACTGGCGAACCTGCCGCTCAGAACGATCCTTTTGGTTTGTTCCTGGATAGCGACGATGCGTTGCGCGGGTTGTATCTGGATGCGGAAAAAGAAAGCGGCTACATCCGCGATAGAAACGTATTTGGCGAGCCGATTACCATTGAAGATACGATGGCGGTCACGGCGCGCTACCAAAATGGCGTGGTCCTGTCGTATTGTCTGATCGCCTATTCGCCCTGGGAAGGGTTGCGCGTAGCGATTACGGGCACTAAAGGTCGTGTCGAATTGGATGTGATCGAAACGATTGGTGGGCTGAGTGGTCAGGGTGAGCGCGATCTGACGGCGAGCAAGGGTACGTTCAAGCAAACTGAAGTGCGCGTCTTCCCGATGTTTGGCGAGGGGTATGTGGTTGATTTGCCCCCGGCGACTGGCGGGCATGGCGGCGCAGACCCCTACTTGCTAGAGCAAATTTTTGCGCCCGATCCGCCGGTTGATCCTTTCCAGCGTGGCGCGTCGCATATTGATGGCGCGGCGTCGATTATGTTAGGGATTGCGGCCAATAAAGCGATGGCAACCAAGCAACTTATGTGTATTGATGATTTATTCCCTCTGCCGAAGAAATCATAATCCCGCTCATTTTTATTTGGCGGGACGGATCGCGCGATCCGTCCCGCCAGGTGATTGTTAGCGGGGGAGTTGTTTCACCCGCAGCGAAAACGTGTGATCAACCGGCGTCACAAAGGTGAGCAAAACGCGCACATAGCCCGGTTCAACCAGTTCGCTCTGGCGCATCTGTTGGTACATATGCGCATTAGCCCCTGGGCCGAGTTCGATCACGTCATTGCCGAACTGCATCCGGCCATAGCCGCGTTTCAAGAAAATTTCCTGTCCCGGTTGTGTCACAAAAGCTGTATCGTCCGTTTCCCACAATCCCCCTGCGGGAAAGTCAAACGCGATCTGCGTGGCAACTTGATCCAGTCCATCAAGCGTTTGATAGCGCAGATCAAAGCCGCCTTCAATCACCGTGATCGCTAATTCGCTGGTCATCGGCGGAAGGGGTTTGTAATCACGCTGCGCATTGATCGCGTCCCACTGATCGCGCGGCACAGGTTTGCCATAGGGCAGTTCATAGCCGGGGCGGTGGGGTTTCTGCCGGTTTTTATAGCGCAGAATCGCCGTATTGCCTTCGATCCGCATCGAATCGCCAACAAACTGCCCGATGCCGAAATAGGTCTGCGAAATCTTGATGCCGGATAATTCCGCCGATTTATAGACCAGCGTCATCAAGCGGGAAACGCCGCCAAAGACGGTTGCGCTGAGGTCAGCCTGTCGTACCCGCCAGACACGATTGATCGGGTAGTATGCAACGAAATCGCGCGGTAGTTCGGCTGAGGAAGGTTCCGGTTCCCCGAATTTCATCAGCGTGTACGCCTGCCATGAGAAATTGCCGCGTTCGCCTGCTTTGGATTGTTCCCATAACCACTGCGCCGCGCGCGCGAATAGCGGACTATCAAGGCGTTTGGCGGCGTGCAAATAGGAGGCGATCAAGGTGGTGGGCACAACGCGCGTGCTGTAATCCTGGCGGCGCGAAAGTCCCGTTTCGGCGGTCCCATCGGTGTGTAACAGATGTAGATTAAAAGTCAGATTCGCATTGACCGCTTCATGGGCCGCTTGAATGTCCGCTTCATCATCCCAATGATCGGCGAAGATCAGCAGCGAGCGATTCGTTACTGCGTCATACACGCCCACGCTGCGCTCTAAATAAGTACCTTCCGCGTCCACGTCAAACCCTTCGGCAACATAGGCGCGCACGGTTTCGCGTGTATCAATGTCAGGGAACAGTTTGGCGGTATAGGCCAGCGCGCCGACGATCACCCAGCGATGATTAGGCGTATGAAAGCCCCCGGTCATGATCCCCGGTACGGCTCGCCGGATAAAGCGTTCGATTTGATCTAGTACGGGTTTGAGCAGGTCATGCCCCCGCGCCAGATCGGTGAAGGCACACAACAGTTGCACGACAAAACCCGTATCAGGGCTGGAATCGTAGTTCGTGCTGCGCAGGTCGATCAAACCCGTATCGCGTTGGGCGCGCAGCATCGAATCCGCCGCGATGGACATGCGGAACAACAGCGTATCCGTATCCGGCGCAGATGGGGCGATGGCGGGATGGGTGAGGCGCGCCAGAACCAGATAGCCGCAACTCACCAAAAAGCGCGTCGTCCCACCATGTCCGGCGCTCTCAATGCGGCCCTGGTAATCCAAAAACGCGCCGTAGATCGGACTGTTTTCGTCTAAAACTTGTTGGGCAAAATCTTCTTCAACTTCGCGGGCAATTTCTACCAGTACATTGTGTAACGTTAGCACTGACATGCAAATTTTCCGTTTCTAGTTTCCTATTACGCCAGCGCTTCTATGGCTGCGCTCGCCAGGATAAAAGCTCCCATGCCCTTAAAGTCATTCGTGACCACCGGCTCGCTGATGTAGTATGCGAACGACCCATCCCGGTACGGATTGCCGCCCAACCCGGCGACGCTGCAAATCTGATTCAGATTGGTCAAGCCCTGATCATCAACCGTGATGAGGTGGTCAACGATCCCGGCGTAGCCTTTGCGCGCAATGTCGAGATGGGTTGGATCAATGATGCCCAACCGGACAGCCTTCGCAATCCCGTACACCACCATGCACGAGGCCGATGCTTCCAGGTAATTTCCCTCACGATCACCCTGATCCAAGACCTGATACCACAAGCCAGTGGCCGGGTCTTGCACATTAGCGATAGCATCCAGCGTCTTCTGAAAAATGGCGATGATTGCGTCACGTTGGGGATGATCGGTGGGCAAATGCTCTAAAATATCGGGGATCGCCATCATGTACCAGCCAATCGCGCGGCCCCAGAAATGCGGCGAACACCCGGTTTCAGGATCAGCCCATTGTTGGGTTTTGCTCTCGTCCCAGCCGTGATAGAGCAGTCCTGTTTGCGGATCGCGGGTGTGTGCTTCGATAAGGATGATCTGGTGCGCCACATCGTCAAATCCGGCGGGTTCGGCAAAGGTGCGGGCAAATTCGGCATAAAACGGCCCGCCCATATAGATGCCATCCAGCCACATTTGATGGGGGTAGATGTTTTTATGCCAGAAGCCGTTTTCGCTGGTACGGGGATGTGTGTTCAATTGTTCCCGCAGCCGGTAGATCGCTTTGCGGTAGCGCTCATCGCCCGTTTCTCGCCACAGGCCAAACAGCAGTTTGCCGGTATTGATGTGATCGATATTATATTCGGCGGGGCGATAGGTACGGATCGAGCCATCGGGTTGGACATATTCATCAATGTTGCGCTTGATGTAGTCAAAATAACGCTGGTCGCCGGTCTGCTGCCAGACTTGTTCGATGCCCTTGAGGACCACGCCCCATTCATACGCCCACTTGGGCATGAGAATGTCGTGGCGCTGCATCACGGAGTCGGTCATGCGCACGGACCAGGCGGTTTGATCGGTCATAGTTGTTTCTCCGAAATCTTCTAAGCGGTGTCAAAAATTACTGGTTGAACCAAATGTCATATTGTGCGTCACCATAGCGAATGGTCAATTCGCCGGAACCAAAACGTGAATACGCCCAGGGACTCTCGACCATTGGATAGTCGTGCAATTTGATCGCTTCGCCGTCGACAGTAGGTGTTACATCCCAGCCCGTGACAAACGTGCCGATGGTCGGTGATTGGTAGGTGATCACGCCGTTTTCGGACGCAACGGATGCCGCCTGAAGCGCATTAACGAACGCATCAAACGAATTCCAATCCGCCTTGCGGCCACATTCGACCAGCCATGTATTTTCCGGCGCGGCGCATTGCAATTCCCGCCCGGCATATTGCCCCTCGTCACTTATCGTCAGGCCGTTTTCGGAATAGATCGCCACATAACCATCATTGACTTTGCCAAACGCCCAATTACCCGCGAAGCGCACCTCATCAAAACGCGGCTGCTCGAAAAAGCAGTGGGACATCCAGTTAAACGGCGTCAGGTGGTACGTCAGCGCCATCACATTGCGGTACTGAATTACGCGCGGCAACGTGGTATTACCCGACCAGTAATCGGGGCGCAATCCTGATCCCTCACCGCTCGTATGCGGACACGACCAGAAGATCGCCGTTTTGTTGCCAAGCGTCACATGCGCAGGGTGCGTGGAGGATTCGAATTCGCCGACGCGGTGATCCTGCAAACCAGAGAGCAGATAATCCGGGGTGCGGTAGACACAAAAATCAGCGTGTGGTGCGGATGTTTTCAGAATCCCCTGCCGGATGAACGATTCGATCACGGTGGTGTCGTCAGTGGCAATGTCCGCGAGAATTGGGGGGACACGGTACGCGCTGGTTGCCAGCGAAACGGGTGACATACCACTGGTATGCTTGGTGAGCGAGCCAACGCCAAACGCCATCCAACACGAGGCGGATGTGCCTTCGAGATCGGGATATTTGATGTTGATCCCGTAACTGCGCCCGTGCGTGGTTCCAAACATGCCCTGGTAGCTATCGGCGGCGAGGTTGAAAAACATATAATCCAGCACGCCGCCCGCCATTTGCCGCAGTTTGTCATCTTCGTAGATGGCAAAATCGTAGACATTGAGCAGGGGTGCGATGCAGATCGGATAGTACGAATTCGAGTGCCATTCGTCAAACCCGAACCGCCCGCGCTGGCGCAGCCATTCGGTGATATACATGCGGCCTTTGGTCGCGTGATAGAGTCCGCGCTGGCGGCTGTTGGTGAATTCTTCGGTGGGGAACAACTGCCCGGCCATCCATTCTGCGACGTGGAACAGCAAGCGGTGATTTTCCGACCCCATATACATCACGGTATCACCCGGCTCATCAACCCAATACTTGAAGCCCAATACGGTATCTTTCATCAGGGCGTTGATTTCTGGGCTGAGATGCTGCTTTTTGCGCTCCCAGACCATCAAGCGCAAAAGCCCCTGAATCACGAAATCGGCGCAGTCTTTGCGCGCGGCGATAAATTCGCAGACCCACCGAATCTCGGTTTCGTCAACTTCATCGTAGCGGCCCAATGCATAACGGGCGAGTTGGGGCCAGACGCGACGTGCTTCACGGTTATCCCTAAAGTGTTCCAGCACGATCTGCGTGCGTTCGTCCCACTGATCCAGGCCGGGTAGCGGATCAACCGGCGAGACTTTGCGCAGGTGGTATTGCGTTTGGGTGAGGGGGGTATCATCCGCGATCCACTTGAGATGCAGCGCGTAACTGCCGTCAGGAATAGCCGCGCCCTCGCAGATGGTCACTTGCTCTGATGGGTTGGTGAGTTCAGTTTCCTGAACGATTTCGCCTGTATCAGCGATAAGTTGGGCCTGGAGGGTGATACCTTCACCGGGCGCAGCGCCCAACCGGAAACCGACGGGTTGCTCCGGGTAAACGATATCCCGATCCAGGCGCACACTGCGCAGCGATTCTTCGACTTGCGCGCGCGTTTCTGCCGGGACCAGATCGCCCAATGGCGCGCGGACCTGCACATCATCATCCAGGGCCAGCCAACAACCCACTTGTGCCATGCGTGCGATGCGGAACAGGCCAAGCGTGATCGTGTTTTCGCCCTCATTTAGAGGTGCTTCGAATGTATATTCGCTGATTGATTCGGAAAGACCATAGTAGGGGCGCGTAAACGGTTGGTCGCTGGAATCAAACACGATTTTGCCGTTGATCGCCACATAAAACTGGATCGACATAGCCGACGTAAACCGCCACTGCTTGTCTCCGGCGGATTGCGGTGTCACGCTGGCGGAGAGAAAGACCGCGCCCATGTGATTCGAAATGTAGTAGTTACCCCAGGACAGATAGTTATCGGGGCGGCGCATAAATTCCCAGCGCTGTGTTTGGCCGCGAAATGTGGTGGTGTCGCCTTCTTGTGGGGATGATAACAAAACGGGACGCGCATCTTCGGCCAGTTCTGCCATCGCTGCCACGCCCACATTTGACCCGATATTTTCAAAAAACGATAAGCCTTGTACGCGATCCGATAGGTCTTCAAAAAACGGTCCCAGGATGAGCCAGGGCTTGACCGGCTCGCCCGCCGGGACGTGTTGGGAAAAATGATCCGCCATTTGATATATACCTCTCCAATTAAAAATTTTCTGATAAAGTTGAGGTTTAGCCTGTAAGTAAGTTGATTTCGATGTCCTCCAATACGGTGAGTAAATCAAGCGGCAGTGTGATCGTATAACGCGGGGTTTCGGAAGCATCCGCCGGGATTTTTGAGCGGCGCGGCGACCAACTCAGCCACACACTGATCAGGCCCAGATCGTTAGCGCCTTTGATGTCACGCGGCAAATTGTTGCCGACCATGACCACCTGCGAATATTGATCTTCGGAAATGTCCAATGTGCGGAGAGCGGTATGAAACATGATCGGGGCCGGTTTGATGACGCCCACATCACCCGAAATGGCGAAAGCATCGAAACTGTCATAGAGGCCGTGCTGTGTGAGCAAATTCTCAAATGTACCGCGCGGCCCATCAGCGACCAACGCCAGCGTATACCCTAACCGCTTGAGTTCATGTACGAGTTCATCCGCGCCGGGAATCAGATCGGCGCGCTGCGCGACTTGCTGCTCATCCTTGATTTCGGTCCCTTCGTCCACTAAGGTATCGCCACAATCCAGGCAAACAACCCGGATGTGAGGTTTTTTTTTGAGATCATCGATCCATTCACGGACGCGCTGCGGAATCCAGGCTTTGAGTGTGGACCAGGGCACAAGCGGGACGGAACGCAGATCAAACACTTGCGCAAAATCATAGGTGGGTTCAAAGCGGTACTGTTGCAACCAGCGACGCACGAGACGGTGTTCGTTGGCTTTGACCCGGCCAATTTGCGCGCGGAACAGATCGTTGACGAGGACGCCGCCATGCCCGGCGCGCACCGTACAGGAGGGGAATGTTTGATCGACGCGGTTGCGCAGCCATGTTGCTGAGGGGGCGAAGCCATGTTTGCCCGGTTCTGAATAGAGTTCGATGCGCCCCTTCGCATCAAGGGGCAGCGAACCATCATCGCGCGTCATGGGGATGAGATGCCCGTGCGCGCTGGCCTCAACCCTAACTACTTTATCTCGCGCATCCAGATGAACCCAAACGTGTTCGAGTTCGTAGAGATGTTGAATATCCCAATCCCACCAGATCGCGTATTCAATCACCGTAGTGATGGTATCCGTTAACGTGATCTCGCGGGGAAAGGAGGACGACGGGCCGCCGGTGCGGAAAATGGTGAAACCCGCCGCCAGTGGCATAAACGGCTCGCGGCGATCAAAACGCAGGCGCGGCGCATGACGCCGAACCAATGCCAGATCATCCGGCGACACTGAATCAGGAGAATGTTGCAAAAGTTGACCGGTCACATTATTATTCATGCCGTGATTTTACTCGGCTCAACCTTTTTGGGCAAACAGGTATTTGGATGATGATTCAATTGCCGCAGGCTTGGCAAGCTCCACCCACCGAATTTTCGCTCGCGCCGTTCTGGTTCTGGAATGACACCCTGACGGAAGCGGAAATTTCGCGCCAGCTTGATGCGTTTCAGGCGCACGGCGTCGATGCGTTTGTGCTGCACCCGCGCGTGGGTTTGCCCCGGCACATGGGGTGGATGAGTCGCGCTCTGCTGGATATGATGCGCTTTGGCATCGAACAGGCTCAAGCGCGCGGCATGTGGGTTATTTTGTACGATGAGGGCATGTATCCGAGTGGGTCGTCATCCGGGCAAGTCGTCGCGGAAAATCCGGCGTATCATGTGCGCGGGTTGGTGCGGGTCAATCTCTCTACCGCGCAGCCGGATACCACCTGTAGCGGCGTGCGGATCGGCGCGGATGGACAGCCCGCTTTAGCGCCCGACCAGCACCTCGTCGCGGTGGTTGATTACGAGGGGCAGCGTTACGCGTTGGTGGATCGCCCCATCGATTCGGTGATTCGCGGGCTGCATTTCCTGCATGAAGACGCTAACGAACCGCCCGAAGACTCGCCACCTGCTGCCGATTTGCTCAATCCTGAGGCGGTAGCATGTTTTGTGCGGCTGGTCTATGACCGGTTCTATACCGAATTCGAGCCGTATTTTGGCAGCACGATTCGCGCAATTTTCACTGACGAACCGCATTTATTGGGTCGGTTGCGCGAACCAGAAACGATCATGCCCTGGACGACGGGCATTTTGCCGCATCTGAATGCTTTTCTCGGCTACGATCTCACACCGCATCTCTCTGCGCTGTGGGATGACACCGCCCCGCCGCATATTTTCCAGGATTTCGAGCGCGCTATTGAGCATCGTTTGCGCGAAACGTATTACAGCCAGCTTCATGATTGGTGCGCAGCGCATGATATTGCCTTAACCGGCCATCCCGCGCAGCCTGACGCGACAGCGCACATGCGGTTTTTCCATTGGCCCGGTCAGGATATTGTCTGGCGCTACATCGAGCCGGATCAACCCTCCGCGTTGGAAGGTCGCCAATCAACCCAGGCGAAAGCCGCCGCCTCGGTGATGCTGCACCAGCAGCGCCGCCGGAACGCGAATGAATTCTGCGGGGCGTATGGGGCCGATTTCACGTATGACGAAATGCGCTGGCTCGCCAATTGGCTGCTAATACGGGGCTGTAACCTGTTGATCCCCCATGCGTTTTATTATTCCGTGCGCGGGCCGCGTAAACACGAACGCCCACCGGATGTGGGACTGTATAGTCCCTGGTGGGGTGAGCCATTTGCGAAATTTGCCGCCGCATGTCGCCGTTTAGCCTGGCTCAATACGGACAGCCAGCATATATGTCAGGTGGCGATTTTAGGGGAAAATCACAGTTTACCCTGGCGCGCGGCAAAAGTCTGTTTTGAGCATCAAATTGATTTTAACTATCTGGACGTGGAAGACCTCCGGCATACTGCTGAAATTACGGCAGATGGGGTGGAGATCGCTGACCAGCGTTATCACGTCCTGATTGTGGATGGCGATCCGCCACCCGGTGCGGAGGCTGAACTGGCAGCATTGGCTGATGCGGGGCGTATTATCCGGTGGGGGGACGATCTTGCCGCCGGGTTGGAGTCGCTCCGGCAGTTGGTTCCCGCGACGATCACGGTGACAACATCCTGTCCGGGTTTGCGCGTGCGCCATGTGCGTAAGGCGGGCTTGGACTGGTGGATTCTCTTTAATGAGCAGGCCGCACCGCTTGATACGGCGCTTGATTTTGAGGCGCAGGGAATACTCGATCCGATTACGGGGATGGTCGCTGTTTTTGAGGGGCGATTACAGTTAGCGGGACATGAATTGTGTGTGGTGATAGCGAAATCGTAATTTGCGCAGAGACCTTTTTTGCTCTACAAATAGGGCGATGGGCTGTCAAAACATTTTTAATATTTACAGTTTTTAGGAGTATAGATAGTTATGAGTAAAGGCAAAGTTTTTCAGGACCCTCAGTTCCGGTATAAAGATGCCTATAGTGGCCGCGAGATTATCCGTCTGACGGATTACCTGGGACACTCAAATCATTTTTACTTCACCGATCCGTGCTGGTTCAACAATAACCAATCATTGTTTTTCATGTCGGATCGGGATAATCAGAGCAACATTTTCCGCTACGATCTCGCCGATGGCAAAATTACCCAGTTAACCGATTTGCATGGGTCGGGGAGCGCGCGCGGCTGTTGGAGTGATGCCAACCAACGGTTGTATTTCTGGTGGGACCGCCAGATTTTTGAATTTGATCCCGAAACATTAATTGAGCGCCAACTCTATGAAGCGCCGCCCGATATGACGCCGGATGCGCGCGCGAATCCTTCGGCGGATGGCAAATACGTTTGCTCGCGTTTGATGGAAGATATTCCCGAAAATGGTCCCACCGTATCCTTTGCCTATTCGCGCTTCCGTGAATATTTCCACGCTAAACCCTTCACCCAGATCATCCGGGTTGAAGTGGCTACCGGCGCGATGGAAGTTATTCACGAGGATCGCTGCTATATCGGCCATGTCAATACGTCGCCCACCGTGCCGAATATTCTCACATTTTGTCACGAAGGTCCCTGGAACTGGGTGCAGCAGCGCATCTGGGGATTGGATATTTTGACCGGCGATACCTGGAAAATCCGCCCGCAAGATGACGGGCAGTTCGCTATCGGTCATGAATACTGGTTCGCCGGTGGGGACCATATCGGCTATCATGGTCGCCCGCGTGATGGGCACGGCGATCACGTTTTTGGCCGTTTGAAGTGGGATAACAGCGACCATTTTGAAGCGCGTTTCCCCTTCCACTCGACCCACTTTCACAGTCTGGATGAGTCAATGATTGTGGGGGATGGCACACCGGGGGCAGTCTTCACCAGTCAGGGACAGGCGCAGCCCTTCATCCAACTCTTTAAGTGGGATGGTGAACAATACATCGGCCCGAAAATCCTGGCGTATCATCGCAGCACGTTCAACAATCAGCACGCTCACCCTCATCCTCGTTTTACACCGGATGGAAAATACATCCTGTACTCAACCGATCTGACGAATTATGCCAATATGTATCTGGTAGAGGTCGGTGATTTTGATGACTTGCCGGATTTGACTGAAGACATCCAGCCCAGCCATACCTGAGATTACGCAAAAATGGCGTGATGTAATCGATTAGCAGGAAATTTTTGTCTCGAATTGATGTTCCCGGTCACATTAAGTTTA
>JAFGJA010000397.1 GCA_016929355.1 Anaerolineae bacterium
ATAGATCGCCGGACGGTTGCGATCCAACGGCCAGAGCCACGCCCGCTCATTACGCACCGAATGCACATAGTAGCGTACCATCTCGGCTAAATCCTCGCCCGGCGCGGTGCTCACATCGCGCGCATCAACCGGCAGCGTTTCCCATTCGCCGGATTCGTGCGGTCTTCCCTGCTGGCGCGGATGCACCCAGGTATCCCCCTCTTTACGCCAATCCAGACCGGACCGGGTGCAAAACTCGGTTTCATACGGCCAGCCGCGATACTCATTCGAAGCGTGCGTGCCTTCGTGCAGAAAAATTCGGTATAGGATCGAGAGATCATCGCCGGGTTCGCCCGCCCGCAGCCACCCATTCCCGAACGATCCCCCGCCCGGATTACGATCAATCCACATCTGAATTGGATTGCGTCGGAACGGTTCGTAAAACACCGGACCGAGTAACTGCACGGTTTCGGTCAACATTTCGATTTCCGCCTGTCGCCAGGGACGCGCATTTCCCTTCGGATCAGTTTCGATCAAGCGGATGCCGTGTGTCTGTTCCAGCGTGGATACGGCGCGAATGTGATCAAAAGTGACGCGCTGATCGCTTTCAATTTTTGCCGTGCCCTGCAAGTGTTTGAGCGCTTGTTGTAACCTTTTCAGGATATTCATTGTTTCTTTTGCCTCTCTACTGTACCATCTCGATCATAAGAGTTTGACGCAGGCGCGTGGTTGCGCTACTGTTCAGGGTATGTAACGATGCGCTCCCTAACGGTGTGTAATGACTCTAAACAATTCTTCTCAAGAAACTCCCACTATTCAATCACGGCGGATTCTTGTCCCTGTCGCTAATCCGGTCACCGCCCCCGGCTTGATCCGCATGGCGTGGAAATTAGCCGATCAGGAACACGGGCGCATTTTGGCGCTGTTTGTCACCGTGACTGGCACAGAACCGAACGAAACCACGTTCGAAGCCCTAACGCGCGCGGTAGACGAAGCCTGCGATCAGGGCATTAATGTCGATCTCGTCTCCCACACTGCGCCGAGTGTGGCGCGCGGCGTATTGGATGCGGTCCTCGAACACGGTGTATCACTGATCGTACTCGGTTTCCAGGCTCCGACCAAAGGCAAGATCGAATTAGGACCGGTGGTCGAATCGGTGGCGCGTACCTCGCCGTGCGATTTGGTCGTTTTCCGCAACCCGCAGCACGCCCATATCGATTTGGATCAGATCGAGCATGTGATCATGCCTCTGGATGGCAGCGATAACTCGAAAGTTGCCGCGCGCTTAGGTTTGGCGTTAGCTGATGTCTACAACGCGCAGCCAATGGCAATGTATGTCCTGACCGATCCCGATCTGCCCAACTGGTTTGGCTTGGCGCGAATCGAAGCATCCCTGAATCACCTCAAAGATACGCGCCAGGTGCAGCGCCAGGTGATCCGCGCCAGTGACATTGTACGCGGCATCCTGACGCGCTGTGATGCGAATGATATGGTGGTTCTCGGATTCTCTGAGCGCAGTTCGCTGGATCATTGGATTTTTGGCAATGTGGCGCAGCGTATTCTGGCCCAGGCTCCCGGCCCGGTGATCATCACCAAACGCGCCTCGCGTGAAGATGCCTCGCTCACCGAACGCATCCGGCAACGTTGGCTGGCACGCCTCTCACCCACGATGACCCCCTCCGAACAGACCGCCGTTGTGCGACAAGCCAATGAGTTAAGTCTGCCGGGGATCAATTTCATTGTTTTGATGTTTATTTCGTCGCTGCTGGCGTCATTTGGTTTACTGCAAAACAGCGCTGCCGTGATTATCGGGGCGATGCTGGTTGCGCCGCTCATGTCGCCGTTAATGTCATTTTCGGTGGGCTTGCTGCAAAGCAATTTGCGCTTGATGCGCACCGCTCTTTTTACCGTTCTGACCGGCGTCTTGATCGGGTTAGTGGTCGCTATTGTCATTGGCGCGATCATGCCGCTTGACGCGATCACATCCGAGATGCACGCGCGCGGCCAACCGTCGCTGCTCGATATGGGCGTGGCGTTGGCATCCGGTTTTGCGGGCGCGTATGCGATGGCGCGCAAGGACATCCCCTCGGCTTTGGCCGGGGTCGCAATTGCGGCGGCACTGGTTCCGCCCCTCTGCACGATTGGTCTGGGCATCGCCTTTGCTGAAATTTCGCTGGCCTCCGGCGCGGCGTTGTTGTTCACCACCAACATTGTAAGCATCAGTCTGGCCGGGGCGCTGGTCTTCGCGTGGTTGGGCATCCGGCCCAACCGTGAGAATCGCACCCGCCGCCAATTAGCTATCGCGCTGATCGTCTTGGGAATTCTGGCGCTGCCATTGGGCAGCACATTTGTCGAGGTGGTGCGCACCGGGCGCGATACTAACGCGGCGCGGCATACACTCGAACGCGAATTTGACGACGCCGACGTGATCGACGTGGCACTCGACGGCGATACTGTCACCGCGACGGTGCGCGGCCCGAATCCCATCGCGCGCGCCGATGTGCTCGCCGCCGAGAACGCTATCGAAGACAAACTGGGACGCGATATTAATCTCGAAATCACCTACTGGCAGTCGATTACGCCCTAACATAGACCGGGGGAATCATGCACGCTTTGCGTAACCTGACGATGCAGCGCTTGATGGTTGCCATTCTGTTCATGCTGCTGTTTGTGATGGCAGTGCGCGCCCCTACCGACCCTGATCTCTGGTGGCATATTCGCGGCGGGGAATATATCGTCGAGAATCTCGCCGTGCCTAAAACGGACTCATTCTCCTATACGCTCAAAGGCGAAAATTGGATCGATGGCGGTTGGGGCACGCAGATTTTCATCTACGGCGCTTACAAACTCTTTGGCGGAGATCGTGTGCCAGGTGATAGCGGCAATATCGGCTTGGCACTCTTTACCGCGATCACGGCAACGGCGGGCCTAGCCATTGTCTATCGTATGTGCGAGGGGACGGTCTATGTCCGCGCCTTTGCGTTGGTGTTAGGTGCTGCTGCCGCCGCGATCTTCTGGTCGCCGCGCCCTCACATGGCGAGTTTTGTCTTAACTGCGCTGCTGCTCTACCTGATTCACCTCTACAAACGCGAACATGTGGATCGCCTGTGGCTGATCCCGCCCATGTTTGCGCTGTGGGCAAATCTGCACGCAGGCTTCACCATCGGCTTTGTGCTGCTAGTGGGCGTATTGGTCGGGGAGGCGTTCGGTAACTGGTTCAATCCCGATGATGATCGCGTGATCAAATGGCCGCGCCTCAAAAAAATCGCGCTGGTGACGGTGTTAGCCGTGCCCATGCTGGTGATCAATCCCTACGGTTTCCGCCTGTATGCGTTTCCCTTTGATACGGTCAATGTGGGCGTTTTGCAGGATTTCATTCAGGAATGGGCCTCGCCCAATTTCCACCGCCCCGGCGATTGGCCGTTCGCGTTTTTGCTGTTGGGCGTATTAGCCACTGCTGGGTTGAGCAGCCGTCGTATTGACTGGACCGATTTGCTGTTGGTTGGCGGTACAGCCTTTGTCAGCTTGGTCGCGGCGCGCAACATTGCGACCTTTGCCCTCGTCGCCAC
>JAFGJA010000398.1 GCA_016929355.1 Anaerolineae bacterium
CGGCCCCGCCCGCTAAAGATTCGGGTTACGACGCGCGGATATAGCTGTAGGTCGTTTCCGCGTCGAAGAATTTCGGTTCTGTGCCGAAAGCTGGTTCCAGGTCAAAAAGCCAGGTGGCTTCGTCATCGAATTTGGCGAAGAACGGACGCCCGACCCATTTCGGATCACGGCCCTGCAAAAATGACAGGACAAAGACCCGTTCGTTTTTGACGCGCGTCACGCCGTTGATATGCACTTTGCCCGGCGTGGCCGACATCACCGGCCCGCGCACGGTGCGGCTCAAGCCGGAAACCTGGCTGTAGGCGTCGCGGAAAATCTGGTATGACTCGGCGAGCGGCACTTCGAAGTAGTGTTTCGGCCCGGTATCGCGGCTGATGAACATATAGTACGGCACAAGACCCAGTTTCACGCCTTCGCGCCAGAGTGTTGCCCAATCATCTACGCTGTCGTTCACATGGCGAATGATCGGCGCTTGCATCCGAATTTCGCAGCCCGCCGCGCGCAGCCGCCGGATCGCGGCCTGGGCAATCGGCGTGGATAGTTCGCGCGGGTTGCTGTAATGACCCATGATCGCCACATGCTTGCCCGCCGCGATCAATTCTTCGAACAGGCGCAGCAGATCATCCGCGTCATCGTCGGTGACAAAGCGCTGCGGCCAATAGGCCACCGCTTTGGTCCCGATGCGGATCGTGTGCAGGTGATCGAGTTCCGGCGCGAGCAAGGGTTCGATATAACTGCGCAGCGCCTCGGTGCTCATGATTGCCGGATCACCGCCCGTAAACAGGATGTCGCTCACTTCCGGGTGCAGCCGGATATATTCGACCAATCCTTCAACCTCTTTGGCGGCAAATTTCAAATCCTGAATGCCCACAAACTGCGGCCACCGGAAGCAATACGAGCAATACGCATGGCAGGTTTGGCCCTTGCTGGGGAAAAACAGCACCGTTTCATGGTACTTGTGCTGCACGCCGTGTAACTCGGTCCCATCCGGCAGGGTGGGCACATTGTATTTCAACTGCCCGGCAGGGTGGGGATTGTGCCGCATTTGGATGTTGTAGATCGCCTCTTTGAGCGCTTTCGGGCTGGCGTGTTCATCCATCAGGTGTGCGACCTGATCAAAGTCCTCATCCGACAGCATCTCGCGCTGCGGAAACGTGAGTTGGTACATCGGGTCGTTCGGCACGTTGTGCCAATCGATCAGTTCGTCCACGATATAGTGATTCGTGCGAAACGGAAACACCGCCGATACGACGCGAATTTGATGGCGCAGTTCGGGCGGCAGCGCGTGGAACTGGGGGAGTTGGTCCACATTGTGGCGTGTGATAGGCCGGTACGTCATTGTCGTTGCAGACATGGCGACTCCTTTCAGAATGGGTATTTGCCAACAACTATTAAGCTAAATTTATTTTATTACTATTAATCATTAACACTTTGTCACGGCGACACAAATTGCAGCAGCGACTCCGAAAGCCGGAGTAAAACCCGCTCATTATCCTCGTGATGGTTGCAAAACCTGTGATTGCAAAACCAAGATGGGCTAAATAGCGCCCTGCAACGAGTCGCACACACGGCACAACGTAAAACGAAGTGCCACAAGTCCGGTGTACTGGCATCAGTTTGCGTAAAAGCGGCGTGTGCCGGACAAAAACACCCTTTATCAAGCTGCCAACGGTCTGCTGGCGGCTACGCGCAGGGAACATGCCGCACGTCATCCCTAAAGGAAAGGGTCATAAAGGGCCAACCTGATCATAACACGAATCAGGCCAATTCGTCTAGCGCTCCGGCTAATTCCAAAACTCGTAGTGCAAACTGGTTGATTATTAGCTTGGCTCCGTGTATAATGCGCCCTGCACTCGAGAGTACCGGAGAACGAAACTTCATGGAGTCCAACAACCCAAACCTCGGCGATGACGTGAAAGAAGAAATTATGGACGAGAATATCACGACAGACACCGAGCAAACTACAACCCCTGTTCAGGAGGCCGCTGAACAACCGGTTGCAGCACCCACACAGGCCGAATTAGTAGAAGATGCCGAACCACAGGTCGAGGCAGAACTGGCAGAAGCCGCAGCGATGGTTGAGTTTGTCGACGAATTTGTCGATGCCGACGAAGACGTGCTGGCTGAACCGGAAGCTGATGAACTGGAGCCGGACGAAGACGAGGATGAGGCTGAGGCCGATGAACTGGCCGATGCCGAACAGCCGCGTTTCCGCAAAGGCGATGTGGTTGACGGGATTGTGAACGAAACCAGCCCGACCGAGGTGATGATCGATTTAGGCGAAGGCGTGATCGGGGTTGTTGCCAGCCGCGAACTCGAACGCATGGATCGTGAAGCCCTGGAAGCGTTGGAAGTTGGCAATACCGTGTCGGCGTATATCCTCAAAGTGCGCGGGGCCGATAAACGACCCGTATTATCATTGGCGCGCGCCGAAGAGGAAAACAATTGGCGGATGGCTGAAGAGTATCACGACACCAAGCAGGTGTATTTCAGCAAAGTCGCCGGGTATAACAAAGGTGGTTTGATCGTCCGGTTTGGCAAGGTACGCGGTTTTGTGCCCGCCAGCCAGGTCAGCCGCGAACGGCAAAGCCGCGCCAGTGGTGGCAGCCCGGAAGAACGCTGGGGCCACATGGTGAGCGATGACATTGCCGTGAAAGTTGTTGAAATTGACCGCGCCCGTAATCGCCTCATCCTGTCTGAGCGCGCCGCCGCCCGTGAATGGCGCGAACGCCAGAAATCCCGCTTGATCGAGGAGCTGGAACAGGGCGATGTGCGAACCGGCAGCGTGATCAGCGTCGCTGATTTTGGCGCGTTCGTGGACCTGGGCGGCGCCGACGGTCTGGTCCATCTGACCGAAATTTCGTGGCAGCATATTACGCACCCGCGTGATGTCCTCGAAGTGGGGCAGGAAGTCCAGGTCGTAGTCATCAATATTGACCGGGATCGCAAGCGCATCGGTTTGAGCATGAAGCGCCTGGAAAACGATCCCTGGACCGAGATTTTGAAGAATTACGAAGTCGGTCAATTGGTGCAAGCCAATGTCACCAAGCTCACCAAATTTGGTGCGTTTGCCCGGCTGGTTGATTCGCCTGAGATCGAAGGTTTGATTCACATTTCCGAGTTAGCCGATTACCGGGTCAGCCATCCGAAAGAGGTGGTCCTGGTCGGCGATGTGCTGACGCTGCGCATTGTCAAGATCAACCCGGACCAGCGCCGTTTGGGATTGTCCCTGCGGCAAGTGGACTCGGCGCGGTATATGGATCAGGACTGGCAAGCGATCTACGACGAAATCGACGAAGACCTGGATGTATCTGACGACGAGTAAAACTAGTGGTGTAAAACTAGTGTAAGGTGCGTCATTTTTACTTAATAACATGGCCCTGTTCCGACGGGCGAATAGGGCCTTTTTGTGTTTTGATCCCCGAAAATTTGGTATTTTCTTCACACTACCCGCGCGTTAAACTATGTTACAATAAACATGAGGTAGATTAACGCAGGGTTAAGATATTATAAGAACGCTCCGCTGACTTTGGATTTTTACGCAATTTTGATGAAAACGAGTGGTTGAATCCGTCTGCTGTCGATTAAAATACCTGTAGATGCCATAATAGTTGCTTTGAGCTAGAAAAAGGCCAGGGAGAGACCATACCATGCCAGGAAAAATGGAGCGCTTTACCCAACGAGCACGGCGAGTCTTGAGCCTGGCTCAAGACGAAGCCGAACGGATGCAGCACAATCATATTGGCACTGAACATCTGCTCTTGGGGTTAATGCGGGAAGAAGGCGGTGTGGCCGGGCGTGTTCTGCAAGAACTAGGACTCCGGCCCAAGCAAGTTGAAGAGATTATCGAACGGTTGACCGGTGCGAATAAGCGCCCCGGCGTCACCCGGATGGACCTGTCACCGGCGACCAAAAAGGTGCTGGAGTTGGCCGTAGATGAGGCCCGGCGGATGGGCCATCACTATATCGGCACGGAACATTTGCTGTTAGGGCTGGTGCGGCACACCGATGGGGTGGCCGTTGACGTGTTCCGCGAGTTGAAGATCAGCCCGGATGAAATTCGCCGCCAGACGCGGCGCGTATTACAAGAGAATCCATCGCAAACACCACCCCGGCGCACCTCGGAGAGCCGCATGGAACGGACCAGCCGGGCCAGCGCCAAAACGCCGCTCGTCGATCAACTGGCGACAGACCTTACTGCTATGGCCGAGCAAGGTAAGCTCGACCCGGTGATTGGCCGCCAGATGGAGATCGAGCGCGTGATCCAGATTCTCAGCCGCCGCCAGAAGAATAACCCGGCCCTGATCGGGGAACCAGGCGTCGGTAAAACGGCGATTGTGGAGGGTTTGGCCCAGCGCATTGTTGAGCGTGATGCTCCATTGCCGCTGTTGGGCAAGCGCGTCTTGCAGCTTGACGTGGGATCGCTGGTGGCGGGTACGATGTATCGCGGCCAGTTCGAAGAGCGCCTCAAGCGTGTGATCGAAGAACTCAAGCAGTCCGACAGCATTCTCTTTATTGACGAAGTGCATATGCTGGTTGGGGCAGGGTCGGCGGGCAGCAGTGTTGACGCGGCCAATATCCTGAAACCGGCGCTGGCGCGCGGCGAACTGCAATGTATTGGTGCGACCACGCTCGACGAATACCGCCGTCACATTGAAAATGACGCGGCGCTGGAACGTCGTTTCCAGAAAGTCATGGTCGAGGAACCGAGCATCGAAGAAACCATCGACATTTTGCACGGTATCCGCTCCCCTTATGAGGAGCATCATAACCTCGACATTACCGATGAGTCGATTGATGCCGCCGCGAATCTCTCGGCGCGTTATGTGCCGGATCGCTTTCTGCCGGATAAGGCGATTGATTTGATCGATGAAGGTGCAAGCCGCGTGCGGATGTACAAATCGCCGGAAGCATCGCGCGTCAAGCAGATCGAACGCGAACTCGAAGACTCACGCGAAGAACTCGAATTGTTGGGGGGCGATCTCACCGACACGAAACGCGACGAACTCAGCGTAAAAATTACCGAACTCGAAAACGAGTTTGCCCGCTATCGTGCTCACTGGGACCCTGAAACGCAGCGCGCTCGCCTCACTGCCGAAGATGTGGCCGAGGTGGTCGGCATGTGGACCGGTATCCCCGTAACGACGATTGCGGAAGAAGAATCCGCGCGGCTGCTGCACATGGAAGACGAACTGCACAAGCGGATCGTCGGCCAGCAAGAGGCGATTGACGCGATCAGCAAAGCTGTGCGCCGTGCGCGCGCCGGGTTGAAAGACCCGCGCCGCCCGATTGGATCGTTCATTTTCCTGGGGCCGACGGGTGTTGGAAAAACGGAACTGACTAAAGCGCTGGCTGAATTCCTGTTCGGGACCGAAGACGCGCTGATCCAACTCGACATGAGCGAATTTATGGAACGGCACAACGTTGCCCGCCTGACGGGTGCGCCGCCAGGGTATGTGGGCTACGAGGACGCGGGCCAACTCACCGAAGCGCTGCGCCGCCGCCCGTATTCGATTGTGGTCTTTGACGAGATCGAAAAAGCGCACCCCGAAACCTTTAACATGCTGCTGCAAATCATGGAAGAGGGCCATCTCTCCGATGCGCGGGGCCGCAAGGTTGATTTCCGCAACGCGATCATCATCATGACCAGCAACATCGGCGCGGAGATGATCAAGAAGGGGACATCGCTCGGCTTCGATCTCCCGGCGCACGGACAAGCCGCCGAGCAGGATTATGCCGAAATGCGCAAGAGCGTGATGGAAAGTTTGCGCCGCGCGTTCCGGCCCGAATTCCTGAACCGGGTGGATGCGACCATTGTCTTCCGCGCGCTGTCGCGGGAAGAAATTACCGAGATCGTGGACCTCGAAGTCTTCAAGGTCAATGAGCGGTTGGAAGAACGCGCGATGTCGCTCCAACTGACGGATACGGCCAAGCACCATCTGGCGGCGGAAGGGTACGATCCCGACTTTGGCGCGCGCCCGCTTCGCCGGGTTGTGACCAATATGGTTGAGGACAAGCTCTCTGATGTGATCCTGGCGGGTCAAATCAAGCTGGGCAGCACGGTGGTGGTGGACCTTGACGAAGAGACGGGCGAACTTACGTTTACCGAAATTGCACCTGAGGGCGAGCGCGAAAGTGAAAACAAGAGCGC
>JAFGJA010000399.1 GCA_016929355.1 Anaerolineae bacterium
AAGTACCCCCAATGACTGCACCACCGCTTCACGATCAGGATGCTCGATCATCAATTGAGCGATCAGATCATCCAGTGTCCCAGAATAATTTGTAGCTGATGGCACGAAACCTTCAACATCACTTGACTGCAAACCGTACTCACTAATACCAAGTGCGACTTGTTCAGGAGATAAGGTTGCAGTGGGCATCGGGGTTGCCGTTGGGATTGTTATTTGCGCATTGAGTATTGCCAATGAATTGCTAAAAATCAGTACTAAAACAATGATGAGAGCCAGAATGATAGATATGTGCCTTTTCATGCTCAAGACTCCTCTCTCTGTTTCAAAGTAGAATCAGTATAGAGTAAACATTGAGAAATGGGAAATCGAGTCAAAAAACGAGGGTATTCGTTATAATCCAGAAAACCATCTTTGAGATCCCCTGCTACCCCAGTAAACACCGGGATAGCAAGGGGACTTAGCCCATTTAAATAATTCGACTTCAATCTTCCTTGTAAGCCTGTGCCAGCATCTCATCAATGATGACATCCGGCGACTTGCCCAGCGCCCCTTCACCGCCAAAGAAGCCCAGCACCACGCGGAGCGGCATCAACTCCATCCCCAACCAGATGTCCGACTCGCCATCCATCCCCGGCAAATTCGCCATCATCTGCGCCATCAGCGCTTCGACCATTGGCTTGCCGCGCGGGTCCTGCATCCAATGACTGATCGGGCTGGTGCGGTGCAGTTTGCAGGGCAATTTTTGCGTCGAGGTCAATTCCACACTGGCTGAGAGCGGCAGATCGGCTGACGATCCCCCTGCCAGAATCTCGAATGTACCGCTTTCTGCGATCCACATCTCGTACAACGGATCGTAGTATTGGAACGCGCGCGGTTCCAGCGTGATCGTGACCGTCTTGGTTTCGCCCGTTTCGAGCGCCACTTTAGCGAAGCCCTTCAATTCTTTAGGCGGGCGCACCAACCGCGCTTCGGGATCGCGCACGTAGACCTGCACCACCGTCTTCCCCGCGACGGAGCCGGTATTGGTCACATCCACCGATACGGTGAGATCGTCGCCATCACTGATTGCGTCAGTCGAGAGTTGCAGGTTATCATACGCAAACGTGGTATAGCTCAGGCCGTAGCCGAACGGGAACTGCACATCCATCTCGCGCGCATCGTAGTAACGGTAGCCGATGAAGATGCTTTCACCATAGCGCACCACGCCATTTTCGCCGGGGAAATTGAGGTAGGCGGGGGTATCCTGCAAACGCAGGGGGAACGTTTCCGCCAAGCGCCCGGCGGGATTGACCACGCCGAACAGCACATCAGCAATCGCACCGCCGCCCGCCTGCCCCATGAGCCAGGCTTCCAGCACCGCGTCAACGTCAGCGCCCCAATCACCCATCGTCACCGCCGAGCCACTGTTCAGGATCACCACCGTCTTAGGAGCCTGCGCCGCCACCGCTTTGATCAACGCGATCTGCTGCTCGGTCAAATCGGTATCGGGCCGGTCCAGACCTTCGGTTTCCTTCCAATCCGGCAGGCCCATATACAGCAGCGCGATCTCCGCTGCCGCCGCCACCTTGACCGCGTCATCGATCAAGCTCTGGTCAAAACCGGGTTCCATCGTGTAACCGGGCGCATAGGTCAGTGTGGCATCCCCGGCCAGTTTCGCCAGTTCATCGAACGGCACATCAACTTGCGGCGGATTAATGTGTGAACTGCCGCCGCCCTGGTAACGCGGTTCTTTCGCCGTGACGCCGATCACCGCCAGCGATTTCACGTCTTTTAACGGCAACAGATCGCCTTCATTCTTGAGCAGTACAATCGATTCGCCGGAAATTCGCCGCGCTAAAGCGTGGTGCTTGGCGAACATCTCAGCGCTGACGCCAACTTCGGGATCACCCTTCGGGGTTTCCTGCGCCATGAACACGATGCGCAGAATACGGCGCACCGCTTCATCCAGCAGCGCTTCATCCAGTTCGCCCGCCTTAACCGCGTCGATCACTTTTTGTGTGCGTTCATGACGCGGACCGGGCATTTCGAGATCAAGACCGCCTTGCAGCGACGCGACGCGATCATGCACTGCGCCCCAGTCCGACACAACAAAGCCCTCAAAGCCCCATTCATCCTTGAGGATTTCGGTTAAGGTGCGTTTATTTTCCGAGCCATAAACGCCATTGATCAGGTTATAGGAACACATCACGGTCCAGGGCTGCGCGTTTTTGACGGCGCGCTCAAAGCCCGCCAGATAAATTTCACGCAGCGCGCGTTCATCCACCTGGGCATCCATCGACATGCGCTCAAATTCCTGGTTATTAGCCACATAATGTTTGAGCGACGTGCCAATGCCTTTACCCTGGACGGCGTTGATATAAGTTGCCGCCATCTCGCCGCCCAGAAACGGGTCTTCGGAGAAATATTCAAAGTTACGCCCGCAGAGCGGTGAGCGCTTCATATTGTTGCCAGGTCCCAGCACGACGGAGACACCCAGCGCGATGCACTCATCGGCTAGCGCTTCGCCCAGTTCGGCGATCAGATCGCGGTCCCAGGTGGACGCCAACGCGGAGGCAGTGGGGAAACAGGTCGCGGGTTTCGCTTCGCCCCATTGTTCCGCACGCCGGACGCCATGCGGCCCGTCCGACACCCAGATCGAAGGTATATTGAGCCGTTCAACGGGCACGGTCAACCAGGCGGTTAACCCGGTACACAGCGCGGCCTTTTCTTCTAATGTTAATTTTTGAACCAGTTCTTGCATATCCATGAGTATTCCTTTTCACAAAATCGAGATACACGGGGGTATTTTTCGCCTATAAGCATAGCGCTTTGCCGCCAATCACAACAGGGTCATTTGGCGGTGATTCCCCCTTCACCTTGTCCATAGATGGGAGTATAATGTCCGGCCCGATCATAAGCGGGCACAACACATCAAACGCAAACGAGTAAGCGATTAACAGAGGTATACCCCCTATGAAGACGTTAAAATCCGTCGGCCTCGCCCTGTCGGTGATCCTGACGCATACCATCGGCGCCGATTTGCAAGGTGCGCGCCACCTGTTGGGAACGAATCCGGGCGTGATCCCGGCGAAACGCAAGTAAACGCTGCACCCCGATCCGCGCGCGACCTCACCCACCGGACCAAAACCGGGTCCGGCGACCTCATCCGCGCGCGGCAGACCTGACCCACATACCGCCCCGGTTATCACGCTGGGGCGTTTTGATTCCAGGAATATGCACCACATTGCCGCCGGAGCGCTTCAGCCTCCGGCAAAAAACAGTGTATACTGCACTTTACCAGGGCTTGATGCCACCTGCCCTGCCCCCATCGCCTCAGAGGAAAGGAACGCATCATGCACCGCACAATCATCTGGATCGGGATCGCCGCCCTGTTAGGTGCGATCATCACGCTAATGGGCATCACTGCACCCACTGCCGCGCAAGCCCCCCTGCCCGACTCCATCCCGCCCGGCGAACCGGATACCGAAAGTCTGCTCGATCTGCATTTTCAACTGCAAAATTACTATAACCATGTGTTATGTGTGTCCGGCGATGGATCGTGCCCGGCAGACGTGACCGTCACCGTGCCCAACCTGACTGCACCCGCTCACTACCAGATCATCTACCCGATTCAAGACACATTCACCACGATCCAGGCGGCTGCCGATACCGCCCAACCCGGCGATCTGATCCTCATCATGCCGGGGCGTTACGCAGGCGTCGAGATCGAGGGGACGGGCGGCGAGGATAGCGCGTATATTCACTTTTTGGGCTGGGGCGATCCCGGCTCGGTGATCGTGGATGCGCCCGCCGATCCTGAAAAAAGTTATCTGCGCCACCACTTCTATTTCATCGACGCACACCATTACATCATTCAGAACATCGCGTTTGAGGGAGCCGAGGGCGCGGGCGTGTTCGTGTCCGGTTATTTTTCAGCGACGGGGCATTTTGCGCACCATTTCATTTTTATGGACCTCTACAGCCACGATAACGGGACATGGGGCCTGCACACCACCTCCACCAGCAGCGTCGTGATCCAGGATTCGACCTTCACCGGGAGCCGCGAGGAACACGGCGTTTATATTTCCGGGTCCGGCGATCACATCTTCATCCGGCGCAATGTGTTCCAGGGCAACGCCGCCGCCGGGTTGCAGGTCAACGCCGATCCGCAAACAGCTACCGAGGAATTATTCTGGTGGCTGCACAATGCCACCGGGGATACGTGCGGCATCAGCGAGGATGATGTGTGGCTCACTGAATGGCAGACGGTCAAGGATTGTTATGATGCGCAAGGACTCCCCGACCTCGGCCTGTTCATCGAGGATGGCATCAGCACCGGATTACGCATCGAGCAAAACGTGATCACGGGCAACGGCGCGGCGGGCGGCGCGGGAATCAATCTGGCCTCGGTTACATGGTCCGAGGTGCGTAACAACCTGATCTACGGCAATGACGCGGCGGGGATTGCGTGTTGGGATAACGCCTACGCCGCAGAAAAAGAACTCGCCAGTTCGCGCTTTGGCTGTTATTCACTCAACATCTACCACAACACCATTGTGGATGAATCCGGCAATCGCGGCGCGCTGATTCTCAATCAAGATGCGCGCAATATGTGGGTCTATCACAATATCATCGTGCGGGATCGTTTCGACGCTTACGAGATCACCGGGCGATCCGGCGCGGGACTGACTTCGTTCGGCAATGCGTATTCAGCGCAATGGATCGAAGACTCGCCGGACATCGCGCAGATCGATACCGATCCCGATGCTGGCTCGATCACCGGCTTCAGTGTAAGCGAGGCGCTCGATCAATTCGTCGCGCCGGGGTTCGCGCCCTGGGTATTGCTGGATGGCGCGTGGCCGGGCCTGAATCCTGATCGGCCCGATTACCACCTGCGGCCCGCTTCGGCATGGGCAACGCTGGCCCAGAATCAAGCGCTACAGTACGATCTGTTGGGCGATCCGCGCGGCGGGGCGGCGATTGGGGCGTTGAATCCGGCGGCAGGGAGCAAAGGTGATACGGCACTGGCGAGGTTTATCTCAAACATACCTCACCCCCTAACCCCCTCTCCAAGCATGGCGAGGGAGAATCAGGTTATGAGTCTGAGGCAAGACTCCCCCTTTCTCCATCTCGGATGGGGAAAGGGGGTTGGGGGGATAGGGGCCAATCAGGATTTAGTAGAAAAAATTCCCCGCCAAACCGCCATCACGCCCCCCACCATCACCTATCGCCTCGCCGGGGACGACTACAATGGGCACATTTACCGCGTCGTGGCGGAACCGGGCGCGGAACCCGAATCGCTCACGCTGGCGTTGGATGCACTCGCACCGCGATCCGGCGATCCCGCGATCAATACGGTGGACGAGTGGGTTAACATTTCACCGGATGGGCAATGGCTGCTGATCAGCACCGAACGCTTCGATCCCGAATGCGAGGGTTGGGCGTGCCTGGTACTGCTGCCCTCGGATGTGTCACGCTACGAGGTGATTCGCGCGGGCGGCGCAGTGATCCACGCGGAAGGGTTCAGCGCCGTAGGGCGTGGAGGTCGCATAATCGTCTACCCGGCAAGCGGAGGACCACATGCCGTCGATTTATGGGCAATCGCGCGGGCAGAGGATGGTACATGGAGCGATCCGATTTTGCTGACGGGTGATTCGCCCTATAACTGGCACGGCCACCCGGCCATCAATGATTATGGCCCCTCATCAACGTTTGATTGTGGCGATGCTGCTTACGGGCAAGAGGTCACCGCGATTTGCTCGGTCATGCATGATGGCAGCTATTTTTCAGTGGATTTAACGCCTGAAAACGGTGAATTGGGCACCGCCCTGCACCATCCCAGTCGAGCATCATTGGCAACAAGCGCGTTTGTCTTCGAGGCGGATTGGGGCAACACCGAGCGTATATGGATCGCCTTGTGGGATATGGATCAAGCACAATTTATCTCCACATTGGGCAAGGAAGACTTTACGAACGACAATTCGCCGTGTCTACTGCCGGATGACCGGATCGCGTCATTATGGTTGAATCGCCCCGGCAACGATCCCGGTTATCACGAACTCAAAGTGATGGAACCCGATGGTAGCGACTATTTCATGTTGGTCACGGATAGCGACGTGCTGGATACAGGGCTGGGTTGTGGGGGTGGTTTGGCGGGGGAATAAGTCAGGGTTTTGCTTCCCTATGATTTTTCATAGCATTTTCGTTTTAGGAGCCAAGAAATTTTGTATAATCCGATTAATTTTTGCCGGATGAGCCAAAAATTATGGGGAAGAACAAATATGAGTCGTTTTCGGTCCTGGTTTGCTAATTTGACCATCCGCCATAAGCTAATGTGGGGCTTTGGCTTGATGGTCTTTCTCATTTTTATCGCTAGCCTGCTCAACCTTTGGACGCAAAACAATGCGCATCACACCAACCGCGAGATGATCGCGGCTGCCGATCAAGCGCTCCTGGCGGAGCAATTGCGCTCGAACGCTATCGCCGCAGACCGCAGCATCAAAGAAGGGGTACTGGGCTATCTTTCGCGCGGGGTGGATAGCATGATTGATCCCTTCAATGGTGCGGATCAATTCTTGCAAGATAGTCTAAACACGTTAGCCGAGATCCGCCAAAACACCGCTGACCCGGCCCAACATGAAACGCTCGACGTGCTCGAAGAGAACCTTACCTCGATCCAAACCGGAATGGTTTCGATTATCGTGCCGCAGGCGGAACAGCGCGGTAATGCGACCACCGGGCAAATTGGGGAACTGGTCAGTGAGCTAAACGATATTCAGAACGTGCTGGATGCTGATACGCATCCGGCGCTGGTCGCCGAGTTTGAAGCGCTCAAGGTTGCGCTGGCCGATTTCCTGCCCGATCCGGGTACGGTCACGGCAGCAATGACAACCATCAACACCAAAATAGCCAACATAAAAACCCTGCTGGCTGATACAAATTTACCCGACTCAGAACAGGCCAGGCTGGTGGACTATTTCAGCACGGCTGAACTGGATATAGCCACCTTCATCGCCTCCGATCTGGTGATGGGGTTACGCATTGCGGATTCCATCGAAAAAGTGGATGCAACCTCGCTGGCCGTTTCGGAATATGTGGATTTCCAGACTCAAGCCCAGGCAACAGCCCAAAACAAACTGGACGAACAGCGTGAGCGCGTCCAGATCGTCCAATTTGTAATCACCGGGCTGGTCATCGTGCTGGCCCTGGGCCTATCCATGATCATCAGTTTGCCCATTGTGCAGCCCCTGCAAGCGCTCACCACCGTCACCAAACAGATCGCCCAGGGCAACTATGACCGGCAAACGCATATCACATCGCGCGACGAAATCGGCCAACTTGCCCAGTCCATTGATGCGATGGTGCAGGTGATCAAAACGCGTGAGACCGATTTGCGCGAACAAACCAACCAACTGCGCATCGCCACCGCCCAGGCCAACGAAGCCTCGCGCGTCAAAAGCGAATTTCTCGCCAGCGTATCGCACGAACTGCGCACCCCGCTTAATGCGATCATCGGCTTCAGCGATCTCCTTATATTGGGCGTGGCGGGCGAACTCAATGACAAGCAGCGCCACCAAATTGACCGCCTGCGCCAGAATGGGCAGCGCTTACTCGAACTGGTCAACGATGTGCTTGACCTCGCCCGCATCGAGGCCAAGCGCGTCGAGATTTCAGCCAAACCATTCCAGCCCCGTGACCTGATCGAGTCAATCCAAAATCAAGTCGCGCCCCTGGCAACCAAGAAAGCGCTGGAATTCAAAAACGTGATCGATCCCGCGCTGCCGGATACTCTGATAGGGGATGACAAACGCATCAGCCAGGTCATCATCAACCTGCTATCGAATGCGTTTAAGTTCACCGAAAAAGGACAGGTCACGCTGATCGCCGCGCCCGGTAAAGACAACCCCGCCACCTGGAGCATTGCCGTTCAGGATACCGGGATGGGCATTCCCCCCCATGCCTTAGACCTCATCTTTGAAGAATTCCGGCAGGTGGATGGGAGTCCGACGCGCGCTTATGGGGGCACGGGCCTGGGGCTGGCAATCTCGCGCCAACTTACGCGGATGATGGGCGGGCAGATTGCGGTCGCCAGTCAACTTGGCGTGGGCAGCACCTTCACCGTCACACTGCCCATAGATATGAGCATGACTGACCAGGAACTCGCCCGCGAAGAAACGGCGGCTGTCCGTGTGCCCGTTGAGGAGAGGTAAGCATGTCAGGCGATACGCAATTATCTATCTTGATTGTTGATGATGAACCGGATAACCTTGAAGTGGTGTTTGAAATCCTGACGTTTGGCGGCTGGACCGTTAAAACAGCAGCACATGGCGGCAAAGCGCTGGACATCCTCCAAACCTTTACCCCAGATGTCATTCTGCTGGACCTATCTATGCCGGTGATGGATGGCTGGGAAACGCACAAGCAACTGCGCACCAACCCGCACTATCACCATATTCCAATCATCGCACTGACGGCTCATGCAATGCATGGGGATGAAAAACAGATTCTCGCCGCCGGATTCGACGGATATCTCGCCAAGCCGATCAGTGTGCCCACCATCAACGCCGATATTCAAGCGATTCGCGAAAAATTTCAGGCCGCTACCACGGAATCGGATGCACCCAACACCGCATCTCCCGCACCCGATACCCAACCGGATTCAACCCCAACGAAAGGATAACGGGTTATGTCGATAGCAGATTGGCAGATTTTGATAGTCGAAGATGAAAACGACAGCCACGAAGTAGTCCAAACCATCTTAGCCTATCACAACATCCAGAGCATCCACGCCGCGACAGCCGAAGATGCGCTGGTGATGCTGGCAGACACCACGCCCACACTGATCATCATCGATCTGGCGCTGCCGGGCATGGATGGCTGGCAGCTGCTCGCCGCTCTTAACACAATGGCCCATCTCGCCAACGTGCCGCGCGTCGCTATCACTGCTTATCACCATCTTGAACTGGCCGATCAAGCGCTTGCCGCCGGCTTTGACGCCTATTTCGCCAAACCGATTGAAGCTGCCTCGTTTGTCCATGACCTGGCTGCCGTCATCGAAAATAAGTGAAGGCGCGCTCTAGCCCCCGGCGATCAACGGTAAACTAAACGTCACCAATGCGCGCTGCCACTCGCCGCGACCGGCTGGTAGATCATCCAGCAACGCGACGAGTTCCGGCAGCGCCGCCGCGATCACCTCACGCGGCAGGGCGGCGTGGCGATCCAGCATATTATTCAAGTGATCGGGCGTGGTCAAATAACCCAAGACCCAATTCCCCAGCGTAAACCCGCTCATGATCGTATTGCTCAACCCGTATTTCGCCTTAATCGGCGCTAACCCCTTGTCATACACGGCGCGGACATGCCCCAAGGTTTGGCGCAGCACATCCGCATCCAGTTGGTTCACTACCGCTTGATAGGCGGGATCGTCATAGATTGCGGCGGGCGGCAGCGCGAGTAAACGTTCGACTTCATTCACTGAAAGCCCCATATATGTTGCCATAGTTTCGGTTTGCATCCGATAAACCTCCTTGACTGAGGCATAAAAATCGCGTGGTCAATATGCTATATATACAGCTTTCCGGGGAAATTGCCCATATTGATTCCACTATACACCCGAATCTCGGTCATCAAAACACACACCGCCCATAACGGTAAAATTGAACCCAACCGCTATGACGCCGGATAACTCAGCCCATGCCCAAACGGGAACACCGGATTCTCCGAGTCAAACGGCACATCAGAACGCTGCGCGCGAACGGCTTCCATTGAACGCGGCAGTTCCATCGGCAGTTTGCCGGACGGATTAAACACGCCAAAAATCGCATCCAACACGACCTCATCCACCGCGCCAAATGTGCCAAACAACCCGGCACACTGCTCCGCGATCTCCGGGATCACGGCGGCGCGTTCGAGGTAAATGTCTACAATGGTGGGCACGGTCTGCAAGATCGACAGAATCCGCGCTTTTTCTGCGCCCTTAAAATCAAGATCGCCCTGGTGGAAAAAGCGTTCCAGAAAATGCTTACCACGCGGTGGATCGTGAGGCGTCGCCAGACGCAAGATCGCAAAATCGGCTTCCTCTGGCGTAGCGACCACCTCACCATAGCGAGCGGCGATCTCCGGCGCGATATTCTCGATGTACAGTTTCAGGCGATCCGGTTGGTTGGCGGCTTGCAGAGTGAGCGGCAGCGCCGGATGAGTCCCCGATCCATTGGCGCGTGTGCCGCCTTCGATCATGCCATTTTTGAGCAGCACCACGCTTTTACGCTGCGCCGCGATCCCCGCCGCTTTGAATACCGGCGTGCCGATCCGTTGGCGCACGGTGGCAGCATCAATATACGGATCATCGAACAAACCCAGTTGGAATTTCAGGCGCAGCAGGCGGCGCACGGAGTCATCGATCCGCGCTTCGGAAATTTGGCCCGCGCGCACCAGATCGATGATGTGCTGCGGCGAAAACTGCCCGCCAAATTGATCCACGCCCGCATTAACGGCTTTTAGATAGCGTTCCGGCACGCTCAAATGCTCCACGCCCCACGAGGTCGAGTCCATCATTTTGATCAGGCCGAACATTTTGTTCGTTTCTGCGATCATCCAGTCGGAACAGATCACGCCCTCAAATCCGAAACGCTCGCGCAGCATCCCGGTAATGATCTCCTTGTTGAACGCCATCCCGACATCCTCGCTCGTCTGCCCCATTGGGATACCGTAGTACGGCATGACCTGCGTCACGCCCGCCGCAAATGCCGCTTTGAACGGGATCAGGTGATGTTCGAAGTTGTTGCCGGGATAAACCTGCTCGCGCCCGTAGGAAAAATGTGGATCGAGTCCGTCTTTTTGCGGGCCGCCGCCGGGAAAATGCTTGACCATGCACGAGACACTCGCCGGGCCAAATTCCGCACCCTGGAACCCGCGAATATAAGCGGCAGTCATGGCCGCGCTGAGTTCGGCATCTTCGCCAAACGTGCCGCCCATGCGCGCCCAACGCGGTTCGGTAGCGAGATCGGCCATCGGGTGCAGTGCCGCGCGGATACCGAGCGCGATGTATTCCTGCCGCGCAATATCGCCAAACTGCTCGACCAGTTCTACATCACGAGTCGCCGCGAGTCCGAGCGCTTCGGGCCAATGCGAAAAATCGTCCATCTTGATCCCTGCGCCGGGGTTGTTCATAGTCGAGTGGCGTGGATCAGTGCTGATCGTGACCGGAATCCCCAGGCGAGTACGTTCGGCCAAGCGCTGCAAGTTGTTATACCACCGCGCGGTAGCTTCGATGTCGCGCGCCATGACAACGTTAAAATGCTTGATGTGGCGGTTGACCACCATCTCGGACGTGCCATAGGGCATCATCATCGAAGGCGTTTCTTCCAGTTCGCCGGATTTCGGCGCGTTGATCATCGGGTGCATCATCATCCCGACTTTTTCTTCCAGCGTCATCTGCCCCAACAAATCCTCGACGCGCTCATCCACCAGGCGGCGGTGATCTTCGTAGATGTCCAATTTGCCGTTTTTGTTGAGATCGCGGAATTGGAGTCCATCAACGGTCAACGTGGGTGCATCCGGGCCAAGGGAACGCCGGGCCTGCTGCGTCTGCTGCTGCGCGCGCACGAAAAACCGGGCGATCCTGCCGATCAGCGCAAGGAGGGGGATCAGGGCGAGAGCGAGCAGTAATTTAAATAGTTTCATAAAAGGTGAACCTCACACATGCGTATCGTGAAATCATACGCACCATTATGGGGCAAGATCATGGGCAGGGGCAAGTTTTCCCCCTCTCCGCGCGTAGAGAGGGGGATAAGCTGAGGTTAACTAGGACACGATGGCCTATGTTTAACCAGGGTTTTGTAGGGGTGGACCAATGTGTCCGCCCTGGGCCGACACGCTGGTCGGCCCCTACGAAA
>JAFGJA010000400.1 GCA_016929355.1 Anaerolineae bacterium
CGGCGCTATGTGATCGGGAATCTGCGCGAACACGATTTGCTCGATCTGTGGCGCGATCCGGCACATACAGCCTTGCGTGAGCGCGTGCGAACGTTCGATTTTGCGCCGTGTACGCTCTGTGATGGCTGCCAATTGTCCGAAGATAACGCGGTGGACTGCTACGGGAATGAGTTTCCGACGTGCGGCGGGTGTCTATGGGCGCAGGGTGTGGTACATTGTCCGTAGTGACACCCTAAATACTGAGGAAAAGGGCATTGGTTATCAAAAGAATAATCCTAGTTGTATGCGGTTTAATGTGCGTATTTGTTACATTATCGCCCTTTCCCGCCACCGCACAGATAGACACCGATGATTCGGTGTACGCTGTTGCATGGCATCCGATGGGAACGTATTTTGCTACAGGGCATAAAGACAGAACCGTTAAAATCTGGAACGCTCAGACACACGATCTCGTAAACACGTTTGTCCTGGTCGAAGGCATTTATTATATACCTATGGTAACTTCGCTGGATTGGAGTCCTGATGGCGAAAAACTCGCGGTCAGTGCGACATATTTTGGTGGCACAGGTTCATCCGTATGGATTCTAGATGCTGAAACCGGGCAGATCGAAGGCGAATTTGACGGCGGACATTTGGTTAACTCGGTTGCCTGGAGTCCTGATGGTTCTACGCTGGCTTTTGGGCGGAATATTGGGAAAACCAGTTCTGTTGCCCATAATTGGGTGAAGCTTGTTGATATTGAAACCAATCAGGTCAGCACTGCATTTGAGTGGGGGTGGGGAATGGTCACATCCATAGCCTGGAACCCAGAGGGGAATCGTTTAGCCGCGTCCTATAGTCATGACGAACAAGTGTCTATTTATGCTGCTCCTGAAGCGTGGGCATTTGTCTGGGATGTTGATTCTCAAGAGACCCTATTCACTCTGGCAGGGCATAGCGGTTTTGTTTCATCTGTTGATTGGAATTGGGATGGGAGCAAAATCGCAACAGCCGATCATGGGGATTCTATTTTCATGTGGGATGGAATGACCGGGCAGCTACACACAACTTTGCCAATCCCTAATGCATCTTATGTTATTTGGCATCCGAGTCGGGATTTTTTGGCTGTGGGAGGGTATAAAATCATTCAAATCTGGGATGTCATTAAGGGCAAAGAAGTCTATAGTCTGGATATTTCTGATTACGATATAAACGACATGGCATAGAGTCCTGATGGCAGCAAATTGTTATTTGGCAGTTTGTTTATGAATGAAGCCCAGATTATCGAGATTCCCGAATCAGTGTTCACGGAATAGAGAGAATTTAAAAGCTAACTGCTAATCGCTGAAAGCTGAGAGCTAAACCATGACCGAACCAATCCGCGTATTGCATTTTGCCGATGTGCATATCGGTATGGAAAACTACGGGCGCACCGATCCGCGAACGGGCGTGAGCACGCGCGTGCTCGATTTTTTGCGGCGTATGGACGAGATGATCGCCTATGCGCGCGAGCATGACGTGGACCTCGCTATCTTTGCGGGCGATGCGTTCAAGACGCGCAATCCGACGCCGACGTTTGCGCGCGAATTTGCCTTTCGGATTCAGGATTTGGCGGAATTGTGCCCGGTGGTCTTGCTGCTCGGTAATCACGATCTGCCCGCGATTGAGCGCCGCGCCTCAAGCATCGAAATTTACGAGACATTGCGCGTACCGAATGTGACGCTAGGGGCGAATTACGAACTGCACGAGATCGCAACCAAGCGCGGGCCGGTGGTCGTCGGGACTGCGCCCTACCCTATGCGGCATCACCTGCTGCACGAAGAAGATATGCCCCATAATCGCACGATTGCTGAGATCGACGCCAAGCTGGAAGATGCGCTGACGGATCGCCTGCTGCAACTCACTGAGGAAGCCGCCCAATACGACATGCCGCGCATCCTGACCGGGCACTTTAGCGTATCCGGCGCGGAATTCGGCAGCGAGCGATCCGTGATGTTGGGGCGCGACGTGACCGTGCTGCTGAGTACGCTCGATTCGCCCGTGTGGGATTACGTCGCGTTGGGGCACATTCACCAGCACCAATGCCTGACGTTGGGCCGCGCCGACGCGCCCCCCGTGATCTACAGTGGCAGCCTGGAACGAATCGATTTTGGCGAAGAAGCGGATCGGAAAGGCTTCGTCTGGGCGGAGATCGAACGCGGGCGCACCGATTGGCGCTTCATTGAAGTGGACTGCCGCCCGTTTGTGACACTGCGCGTGGATGTGCGCGGCGCAGGCAATCCGACGCACACCGTCCTCGACGCGATCAAAAAGCACGATCTGCGCGAGGCAGTCGTGCGGGTGATTGTTACCGCCGATCCCGAAGCGGATTTGCTGTTCCAGGAGCGGGATGTGTTTTACGCGCTGCGCGAGGCAGACGCGAATCACGTCGCGGCGATTGTGCGCAATGTGGAACGTCCCGCGCGGCTGCGTCTTGGCACAAACCCGGAAGGGTTAACGCCGGATCAACTGCTAGAACGTTATCTCAGCAGCAAGGAAATCCCATTTGAGCGGATCGAAGTGCTGTTGGATCATGCGCGGCAGCTTTTTGAGGCTGACACGCTGGACTAAGATTAGCCGAGAAGGGAATCGCATGGCAGAAGATCGACGTTTAACGTGGGATAACTGCACCAATGTGCGCGATCTCGGCGGGTTAAAAACCCGCGACGGGCACGTCACGCGCCGGGGAGCAGTTGTACGTTCGGATCACCCCGCCCGACTTACGGCGGAGGGCTGGTCCGCGCTGCACGCGCACGGCGTGCGGACCATTATTTCGCTAGGAACGGAAGGCATGACCGAGGATAAACCCGATACCGCGCCGCGTCCGGGTGACATCACGACAGTGAGCGTCAACATCGAAGATGTGACCGATCATACATCAGAGTTTGTGCAACGCTGGGGAACAAGTGATCTGTGGTGTACGCCGCTCTACTACCGGGATGCGCTCAAACACTGGCCGGAACGTCATGCAAACGCGCTCAAGGCTATCGCGCACGCCCAACCGGGCGGGGTTTTGTTTCATTGTGTACGCGGCGTGGATCGCACCGGGATCGTGGCCCTGCTGCTGCTGGCATTAGTCGGCGTGGAAGCAGATGACATCATTGCCGACTACGAACTCAGCGTTGATCCCGAACGCGAAAAACTGCTGGCGGGCGAAAACACAACCACGCGCGAAGTCCTGCTGAATACCCTGGCCGCGCTCGACGTGGAAACCTACCTGCGCAAAGGGGGCATGAGTCAGGCCGATCTGGATGCGCTGCGCGCCCGCTTCCTCGAATCATCCGGCGCAGAAGATACAGAAAATGCATAAAAGAGTCTTGCCCCACTTTTTAACAAACCGTGTTAGAGGGGTAGTTTTCACGATTCGCAAGTGGGGCAAGATAACATTATTTTGGAATAAGGCTTAGCCCTTAACCGCACCCGCCGTCAGACCGGCGGTGACAAACCGTTCCAGCAAGAGATAGATCAAGATCACAGGGACGGTGATCACCAGTGAACCGGCCATCAGGTAGGAAATATCCACTTCTTGCGCTTTGGTGAGTTGTTGCAAGCCCAGGGGCAAGGTCCAGTTATCCGGCTGATCGAGCAAAAAGAGCAGCGCGTACAAAAATTCATTCCAGGCAATCATCCACACGTAAAGCGCCACCGTCACAATCGCCGGCAGCGAGAGCGGAATCGTCACGCGGACAATCGCCTGTAAGCGCGTGCAGCCATCGATCAAAGCCGCTTCTTCC
This sequence comes from Anaerolineae bacterium, assembly GCA_016929355.1. Lineage (GTDB taxonomy): Bacteria > Chloroflexota > Anaerolineae > Aggregatilineales > Aggregatilineaceae > JAFGJA01. Next base: position 3,753 of record JAFGJA010000400.1, read on the forward strand.
AAATCTTTGGGGATCGTCGCAAAATAACTGCGCAGCATATAGAGCGACACCGGCAGCGTGGCCGACATATAGATCAGGACCATCCCCGATACTTTGCCGCGCAACCCGATCTTGGTATAGACAACAAATAGCGGGATCGAAATCACCACCGCCGGGAACATATACACCAGCAAAATTCCCGTACTCATCACATTTTTCAGCTTAAATTCCAACCGGGTCGCCGCATACGCGCCGGGAATGGAGATCACCAGCGTCAGCAGCACCGTCAAAAACGAGAGGATCAGGCTGTTCTGAACGTACTTCTTAAAATTGTAATCTTCCCAGACCGCTTGAAACGTATTGGGCAATTCCTGCCACTGGTCAGCCGTCGGGATCAGGCGGGTGGGATGCACGGCTATATCCTGGTAGGGACGCGCAGCCATATTCACCATCCAATAGAAGGGGAAGGCCGTGATCACCAGGAAGAAGATCAGGAACATGATGCGCAATACGCGCGCGATAAAGGTTTCAAAATTTTCGCGGCTGGCAAAAATACCGTTCGCTGGTGTCACTGTTTGGGCTTGACTGGTCATGATGCTTACTCCTCCTCAACCAAGAACCACTTGAAGTAGATACCAACGAGTAGGAGCAGCACCGCCGCCATGATCAACGCCACCGCCGACGATGCCCCGATATTTTTCCGCGCAAACAACCAGTTATAAATTTGGACCGGCAATACTTCCGTATTGGCCGCGCCACCATTCAGCAAGAAAATATCTTCAAATTTGTTAAAGGTCCAGATAAACCGCAGCAAAAACAGCGTCCCAAACACCGAACGTAACTGCGGGAGCGTAATATAAAGTAAGCGTTGGCTGGGTACGGCCCCATCCACTTGCGCCGCTTCATAGAGTTCCTCCGGCATCGCCTGGATGCGCGCCAGAATAAACAGGAATGCAAAGGGGAAATAGCGCCACGCCTGAAACGCGATCACCGCCGCCAGCGCCCACCCTTGCGTGGTCAGAAAATCGGTGCGCGTGCCGCCCGCATCTGCGATCAGTTCGTTCACGAAGCCTAAGCGTGCATTCAACATCTGCTGCCAAATCAGCGCGACAGCCACCACCGGGGCAATATAGGGGAACAAGAGGATGCCGCGATACACACCACGTCCGGGGAATTTGTCTTTGACGATCAGCGCCGCGATGAGGCCCATCACAATGGCGATCAAACTACCCACAAAGGTATAAAACAGCGAAATGCGCAGCAGATACCAGAAGCGCCCGCGCCGCGCGTTGATCACGCGATCAAAGTTGTCGAGTGACAGATCATCCAGGCTGAACAGGTCCACGCTCTGCAAATTGCGCAAGGTGATAGGCCGGAACGCAAACAGCACATTCCAGATCATGGGAATGACAACAATCGCCATAACGATCAAGAAAGTCGGCAGCAGCATCCCATAGGCCAGATCAGCCACACTCTGGCGGATCGAAGCGGTCTGGTTGTATGTGCCGCGTGGAATGAAGAAACTGAGCACAATCGCCCACAACCACAGAAACAAGGCGTTGTTGAAAATTTCTTCCGGTTCCAGGCTTTCCATCCCGGCAAACATGACGCCTAGCCCGATGCCGGTGATCATGCCCAAACGCGCGCCCATACGGGGGTTGTGGTTGCGGCTGTAGAACATATAGAAGCCCGGCAGACCGCCAATGATCGCCCACAGCGCAACATACAAAATCAGTTGCAGAATACTAAAATCAAAAATATCCAGATAGGAAGACATACGGCACACCCCCGTATACTCAAAACATGAGTCACCCCCCGCCCCCCTCTCCATTCGGAATAGAGAGGGGGAGACAGGTGTGGGATAACTCATGCTTATTTTTATAGCACTACGAACGAACTACTCGGCCAATGCCGCTTGAATGTCTTCAACCCAGAACTGAATTTCGTCAGCCGCTTCTTCTGCGCTCAACGCGCCACTGAACATTTCGCCCAATGTTGTGGGGATCGGCAGTTCGCCGTACACACCACTGACCAGTTCGCCCTGACCCTGGGCAAAGCCCCAACGATCAAAACCGGACGCGCCTTCGATCAGCGTTTGCAGCACGTCTTCGCCGTAGAATTCGCCCAGTGAAGCGCGACGATCTACGCCGGTTTCAAGCTGTGCCCAGCCATCAATGTACAGGGTGGGGTTATCTACCGTGCCACGATGCATCGGGAACTTACCTTCGGATGAAACCCCCAACCAGTCCAGATAACCATCACTGAGCCAGAATTCAACAAACTGGATCGCAGCTTCGCTGTTCGCGCTGGTCGAGATACCGAGGTTGCTGACCTGACCATACTGTGCCGGGGTCGTGCCGCTCGGTCCCACAAACGCCGGGACAATCGCGCTGTTCTTCGCCAGAAACGCCGGATCAGCTTCGCATTCGGGGCAGTTCGGGTAAGCCGCATCACGCAGACCGGCCATTTCGTCCAGAATGAAGGGGGACCAGACGATCATCGCCGCTTGACCGGCGAAGTAAGTCGCGCGCGTGCAAACCACACCGCACGCCCCTGGCGGGCCGTAGTTCGAGAGCAGGCTGACGTAGAAATCCAACGCTTCGATCATTTGCGGGGTGTTCAGCGTGACATTGCCTTCGTCATCGGTGAGCTGCACGCCATTCGCCAGCGCGAAGTGTTCAAACGTCTGTTGCAGGAAAACTTCGCTCGGATCGGTGGCGGCGGTGATGCCATAGAAG
>JAFGJA010000401.1 GCA_016929355.1 Anaerolineae bacterium
CCCCCGGCCCCCCTCTCCACGCGCGGAGAGGGGAGAATGGCCCCTCTCCAACCCTGGAGAGGGGGAACTGGGTCGGAACTCAGTTCCGTTGGGCGTGACGATGATCAGTGGCGCGGCGGCGATGCTTTCCAGGCACGCGGCCAGCAGATCGCGCACGTTCCAACTCACGATGATGATCGAGAGGTCAATGCCGGGGCGGGGCGGGGAATCGGTTGCGGTCAAATTATAATTTCCTCGTGCAGTGGCTCAATACTCAATAACGCCTGTTCAGGCCCAATATAGAAGCGGTACTGACCGGGATACGCATCAGCTAACCGTTTCCACCGCCGAAATGATACCCGCAATTGCACATCCCCGGCAAGGATTAGCGGGTGATTCGCATCCCCGGCGCGGCGCAACGGTCCGATCAGCGTGTGGATCGTCGGGTGGGCGATGATCTGGTACATTGCCTTTATCCACAGCCCCATAATCACCGCAATTGATACGCAGAGCAGGCCAAACAGCGCCCATTCCCACGCGCTGTGGATCAGCGTCGTCACATACGCCCCCAGGATGATCAAGAGTATGTCCAGTCCAACGCCCCGCACCAGATAACCCACACTGCGGAAAATCAGCGTTTGACGCTGCTGTGCGCTGAATTGTCCTGTCCGGTTCAGCGCGAGATCATCCAGCGTAAAGCCAAACAGCCGCGCGAGGTCGTCGGCGGTGAGCGGTGCGTGATCACTGTCCACGATGATTGTGTCTATTCTTCTTCTGCGCCGATCCGAATTCATAACTGATAACGATATGACCGTAACCTGACTCCTCCTCTCCATCGCGTGGAGAGGGGGCCGGGGGGTGAGGTCACCATCATTTTACCAATGTTTTACAAAGTCTCTGAACTTGGGCAATACATTCATTACATTTGCCCTCGATAATGAGGATAACTTCGTAACATAACAAGCAAAGAGGAGCAAAGCAATGTCTAAGGTGATAACTCGTATCGGGATCGTGGTGTTGGTCGCAGTGATGGCGTTTGGCGTGATCGGAACCGCCGCTGCACAGGGTACAGATCGTCGTCCCGCGCAGAATGTCCGGGATCGCCTCACTCGTGACGGGCGTGTCCGGCAAGCGCTGCTTGATGCCGTGGTCGAAGCGACGGGCTTGACTGCGGAGGATATTGTCCCCCAACTGCGTGATGGTAAAACTCTCGCGGAAATTTTGACCGAAAACGGCCTTGATCCTGACGTGGTGTTGGCCGATGTGACTGCCGCGATGATCGATGAAGTCAATCAGGCGTTGGCCGATGGTACGATCAGCGCGAATAACGCCGAGCGTGCGGTGGAAGAATTGCCCGGTCTGCTCGAAGCGGCGATGAATGGCGAGATGCGGGAGTATCTGAAGGATAAGGCGTTGGAACGCATGGAAGATACCGCGCTTGGTATCATGGCTGACATGGCCGGGATGGAACTCGAAGACCTGATCAAAGATGTGGCTGCGCCCCCGACGTTGGCCGAGATCGCGGCAAGATACGGGCTGGACCCTGACGCGGTGATTGCCGAACTTGAGGCACGCATTACGGAGAATGTCAATCAGGCCGTGGCTAATGGCGAGATGACTGCCGAAGAAGCCGCCGAAATTCTCGATGGGCTGCATGATCGCCTGGTGGAACGTTTTGAGAACCCGTTCCGTCTGTCGCAGCCCGACAAGCGTGCCCCGCGTTTGGGGAACCGCGATAACCGCCCCGATAGCGGTAACACGGGCGGCGATGTCTAAAGGCCGTTAATTTCAACTACGTCCTACCGTCCCCTGGGATTTCTGGCCCCCTTCAGGCACAGGGGGCGTTTTTTTTGTTTAAGCGATCACTCCCTCGGCACGCAGCGTCCCAATCGCCTTCTCATCCATCCCCAACACCTCGCGCAAAACTTCTTCCGTATGTTCGCCTAACTGCGGCGGCGCGGTGCGCACCTCGGCGGGGGTTGCCGATAACTTGGCAGGCGGCCCAACGAGTTTCATGCCGTTCGGTTCCTCATGCACCAAGCCACGCGCCAGAATGTGCGGATCATTCAGAATCGCCGGAATCGTGTTGATCGGTCCCGCCGGGATACCGCGTGCCAGCAAATCCTCGACCCAAGCGGCGGCGGGGCGGGTTTCGAAAATTCCCTGCAAGATTGGGACCAATTCGGCGCGATATTCCACCCGCGCGGGATTCGTCGCAAAGCGCGGATCGTCGCGCAGATCGGGGCGGGCGATCAGGTCGCATAATTTCGCGTACTGCCCATCATTGCCTACGGCTAAGATAAATTCACCATCGGCGGCGCGGAAGGTTTGGTACGGCACAATGTTGGGATGCTGGTTGCCGTAGCGGGGTGGGGTGTCGCCCGATACGAGATAGTTACTCGCTACGTTGACCAGGGCCGCGATCTGCGCATCCAGTAGCGCAATATCAATGTGCTGGCCCTCGCCGGTATTTTCCGCGTGACGCAGCGCGGCGAGGATCGCATTACAGCCGAACAAGCCTGCGAATACGTCCGCAATCGCCACGCCGACCTTGTATGATGGCCCTTCGACTGGCCCGGTGATTGACATGAGGCCGCTCATGGCCTGGATCACATAATCATAGCCGGGGCGATCCGCGTAGGGGCCGGTTTGCCCGAAGCCGGTCACGCTGCAATAGACCAGCGCCGGATTGATCGCGCGCAGGTCGTCATAACCGAGGCCGAAGCCTGCCATCTGGCCGCGTTTGAAATTTTCCACGACGACGTGACTCTGTGCTGCGAGTTGGCGCGCGAGACTGCGGCCTTCCGCCGTTTTGAGGTTGAGGGTCACGCTGCGTTTGTTGCGATTCACGCTGAGATAATAGGCGCTTTGCTGCTCATCCAGGTCGGGGGCATCAAACCAGGGTGGCCCCCATTGGCGCGTGCCATCGCCGCCGGTAGGATGTTCGATCTTGATCACATCCGCGCCGAGATCGGCGAGCATCATGGTGGCAAAGGGACCGGCCAGGATGCGCGAAAAATCGAGGACGCGCACGCCGGTTAAAGCTTGTTTTCGTGTAGTCATTGTAACTCCAAAAGTGCAGGATTTGCGCATAAGGCGGGATCGCTGCGTCGTCGCGTACCGTGCCCCGCCCCTGCCAATCTGCGATTGGCTACGCGATTGCGCGCAATCGCGTACCGCGCGTTCGCGCGGAGGGGCGGGGTGGTTGGCGTATAGGAAAAAATACCGCGCCTCCACAAACATAAAAAACGACCCTTGCGGGTCGCTCATTTCTACCGTATTTGATCGTTTCTGGCTAACCTGATTCCCCCTCTCCATAATTTTGTTGAGCGTCAGCGAAACAATATGTCTCGGATGGAGAGGGGGCTAGGGGTGAGGCTGTTTTTATTCGGATTCGTCCGCTTCAACCGCTTCCTCGGCGTCCGTGTCTGCTACCACTTCGCGCACGATCTCGATCTTCACATCCACCAGGAATCCGGCCAGCGCGCTCAAGGCCACCATCCAGGGCGCGGAGAGCGCAAACGCGCCACCGGCCACAACACCAATCGTCAGAGGAATTTCGAGCAGATATTTGCCCTTCTTATCCTTGATGCGCAGCGTGCGGATATTGCCCTCGTGCAGCAATTCCTGCACGCGCTTGATCGCCTGGCGCGCCTCGACTTCGATTTCTTCGATGATGGTCGGCGGCCCAAGTGTCTCGTCAGGTTTCTCGTGCGATTCAGTCATTTCCATCACTCCTTCGGTCACTTTTTCGGTTACGGCGAGTGCGCCGAGCGCCTGTCCCGCCACTTTGAATGCATTGAAAACGGACATGATCATGTCTCCGCGTTAGTAGTGTTCCCGTTTCTTATAGTATACGTGAAAATGCGGCGGCGCGTTGCGTGTGCTATACTTTTTGACACTATACTTTTTGATACATAGGTAAGGATTTAATCGTATGCGGGCAACCGATATTATTGAAAAGAAGCGTGATGGCGGCGAACTCACTACCGAGGAAATTCGCTGGTTTGTGACCGGCTATACGGCGGGCGACATTCCCGATTATCAGGCGGCGGCGTGGTTGATGGCGGTATTTTTGCGCGGGATGTCGCGGCGGGAAACGCTCGATCTCACGCTGGTGATGGCGGCAAGCGGCGATCAACTCGATCTCTCCCCGGCGATTGATTTTGCGGTAGACAAACACTCAACCGGCGGCGTTGGGGATAAGGTGACGCTGGTTGTGCTGCCGTTAGTCGCGGCGGCGGGTGTGCCGGTGGCGAAAATGAGCGGGCGCGGCCTCGGTTTTTCCGGCGGCACATTGGATAAATTGGAAGCCATCGCGGGTTATCAGGTCAAAATCAGCGAAGAGGCGATCTTGCAGCAGGTGCGCGATCACGGGATCGTGTTATGCGGCCAGACGCGCAGTTTGGCTCCGGCGGATGGGCAATTTTACGCGCTGCGGGATGTGACCGGGACTGTGCCGAGTCTGCCC
>JAFGJA010000402.1 GCA_016929355.1 Anaerolineae bacterium
CCGCGTGGGGATAAAGCAGTATGATAACGAAAACAAATGGCCCACTAAACGACATGAGGTTTTGCTATGCGCTTGATTCTCGTCCGGCACGGACAGGCCGAATATCGTGGTGATGAACCGGATAATTTGTATTTGACCGATCTCGGCAAACGACAGGTCGAAGCGTTCGGTCAGTGGTTAGCCGAAAACGAACCTGAAGTGACATCCATTACTTGCAGCCCGCTCCGGCGTGCGCGCGAAACAACCTCTATTCTCAGCCGGTACGTTCATGCGCCGGTCAAAGTCGATGACGACTTGCGCGAAACATCGCACGAGTTATTGATGAAACTACCGCGATTGGTCCATCCTTCTGACAACGGGCCGCACTACTACGTCATGCCAGCCGACAACTACTACCAGCGCTTTGCCGAACAAACGCGGCGTGTGCTGAATCGCCTGCTGGAAAATCCGGCTTCGCTGCAAACCAAAGTGGTGATCTGTCATGGTGGGACGGCGGGCACAATGGTGCGCACGATCTTAAAGTGCCACCACCTGAACATCCAGATGAACCACGCCGCGATCCATTATTTCACCTGGGAAGATGGGTTGTGGAATTTGTTAGGGGTGAATTACGCGCCGTATTTGCCGCAGGCGATGCTGACGAATTAGGCAAATTGGACATCTACAGGGAGGCGTTGGCCTGAGCCTCCCTGCACCATTTTGCTTGTGCAATCTACTCAGGGCGGGCCTGTAAACCGAAGCGCTCGATCAGCGCTGCCCGGCCCGGCCACTCATCGCGCAGCAGCCCATACAACAAACTATCGTGCCACTCACCCGCCGCATAAACCGCTTCGCGCTGCCGCACTTCAAGCGTAAACCCAACCTTCTCCATCTGGCGCATCACGCGCTCATTGAGGCTCATCGTGCCCAACCAGACTTTGCGCATATCCAACCAGTCAAATGCATAGTCCATCAACAGCAGCAGCGCATCCGTCCCATACCCCCCACCCCAGTAGTCAGGATCGTTGATCACTGCGCCAACCATCACCGAACGGCAGTGGGGGACCATCCAATTGATCCCAAAATAACCGAGCGGAATCCCATCTTTTGTCTGCACGCCAAACGGCACACCGAGGTACGACTCGTTTGATTCAAACCATTCCTGATGTCTGGCCTCAACCTGCGCCCTGGAGACGATGGGGCATTCCCCTAAATTGCTCCAAAAGCGGGCGATCCCGTTTTCCCATTCATGATCGTTTTCCAAAAACGCCTTACCATAAGGCACTAAGTCAACCAGCAGACCTTTCAGCATAATTGCCTCTTTCTAGTCCTTTTTTTCTAGTTTCTCTGGCTTAGGTTTTGGTTCAATCGCACTGGACTGCAAACCGAGCGCTTCAATCATGGAGTCATAACCCGGCCATTCGCGGTGCAGTAAACCAAACATCTCGACAGCCACGTAATCGCCGCCCCACCGGATATGCTGGCGCAGCGTCCCTTCATGGGTAAACCCGGCGCGCTGAAACTGCTCAATTTTGACCGTATCAAACGCGAGCGCGGCCCCTTCCAGGCGGTATAAATTGCGCGTTTCGAAGCAGTAGCGGATCAGCATCAATAAGCCATCAAACTGCTCATCCGTACCTTCATAGCGTGTATCCCCCGCAAAACTCATCACATCCGCCTTCCACACGCGATCCCCCTGGTAATCGTAGATCACGCCGCCAATCGGATCGCCGTTTTTGGTCTGATACCCGAACAACGCGCCGCGCTTGTTTTTCTCCATCTTCTCGATATATTTCTTCACATCATTTTCGGTATGCGGTTCGCGCCGATCATAAATCATGGTGCGAAACCACGCTTCCTCATTCATCCACGCCGCGAGGTGAATGGCGAAATCGTCTTCAAATGGAACCAGATCAACCAGATGACCTTCGATCATATTACCTCCTTGAAAAGCCACAGCTATCGGCCTCTTCACTATAAAAAACAGGACCGGTTGTGTTCCGGTCCTGAGTTTACATCACGCATAGTGAAGCGACGCGCGTTAACCGTTAATTTACGACATCCGTCGGCAGAGACCGCCCATTCCACACCTCATCGTAGTTTGGGCCAACCGTATCGGCACGGACCCATGCCCAGGTGCAGGATACCAACACTTTGCGATACATGCCCGTTTCATCCTGCCCGGCGATGTAGTAGGTATTGCCCGCTTCGATATAGGTCATCGGGGAAACCATTTCACCCGGCGTCCAGTAGAGTTCTGAATTTTCGAAGAAACTTCCCACAACGGCCTGCGGCGGAATATTGATCAGGCCATCACAACCGACAAACCCACAGCTTACCCCCACCGAAATCGAACGCCCTTCGCCACCGGACATGACAACGAAGCCCAAACCACTCGGCTGCCCCTCACCAGGTTCTGGCATTTGGTAGATCAGCGTACCGGGCACTGCCACCGGACCAGCCAACACATTAAAGCTAGAGGCATCATCAACTAACACGACGGTTATCGGGGCAAGTCCACCTGCTGCCGCCTGGCTTACTTCGCCCGGAGGTATTATCCTTTCCACTTCGGTAAAGGTAAAGGTGTAGACAGCGGACTCAAAAGGACCGTATGCTCCGTTCGTATTGCCCGGAGATGCCGAATAAACACCGGAAACATAACTGGCATAAGCCTCACAACTGAGCGTGTCCTGGGCGGCAGCCGGTTGCAGCACAAACACAAAGCTGCCAACTAATGCAACAATAAAAAGAATGCGTAATGCTTTCATGCGAGCGGCTCCTGTAATGAATGACATAAGAAATGTTCTTTGATTATACGAAACTTAGAAAATCGCGCCAATCCGCCCTGGTCAATCCATCGGCGCACCGCTAGAATCTGCCCACGACTGACAAATAACCACAGGCGGCATCATGACTCATCATAACTCTGACGTGATTTACCTCGACCACAGCGCCACCACGCCGCTTGATCCGCGCGTATTGGCAGCGATGCTGCCCTATTTTACGGAAGATTACGGCAATTCGATGGCGCTGCACCGCCTGGGCCGATCTGCCGAACGCGCCATTGACACCGCCCGCGACTCCATCGCACGGGAATTGAACTGCGAACCGCATAACATCGTGTTTACAAGCGGCGGATCAGAGAGCGATAATCTCGCGCTGCGCGGCCCTGCCCAATTTGCGCGCACCCATGATCGTCCCTTCACGCTGATCACGAGCACGTTGGAACATCACGCCATTTCCGCCACCGCGCGGCAACTGGGTAACACCTTAGGCGCAGCGCTGCGCATCCTGAGCGCGGATCGCTATGGACGGGTTGATCCTGACGATTTGCGCGCGACTCTGCACAATTTGCCGGAGAATGGCATCGCGCTGGTAACGCTGATTCACACGCACAATGAAATCGGGACGCGGAATCCTATTGCAGACTACGCCGCTATCGCCCACGAATACGGCGCGCTGTTTCACTCCGACACGGTGCAATCCCCCGCGTATGATAAGCTGGACGTGCAAGCGCTGGGTGTGGATATGCTTTCGCTGTCATCGCATAAATTTTACGGGCCGAAGGGGTCCGGCGCGCTCTATATTGCGGATCGCGTCCCGTATATGAGCGCGCAAACCGGGGCCAAGCATGAAGATTATCGCCGCGCGGGAACGCATAACACACCGGGCATTGTCGGCACAGCTAAAGCGCTTGAACTGGTGGCGGAAACGCGATCCGAGATCGGGCCACGCCTCACAATCTTACGCGAAAAACTCGTGGCGGCGGTGCTGGATCGCGTGCCGGATGCGGCATTGACCGGCGATCCCGTAGATCGCTTGCCGGGGCATGTCTCGTTTGTGTTCCGCGATGTGAACAGCAGCACCCTCTTGATGCATCTCGACCAGCACGGCATCGCCGCCTCATCGGGCAGCGCGTGCAAAGTTGGCAATGAGCAGCCGTCTGCCATTCTCGCAGCGTTGGGCTATGGGCCGGAATGGACGCGCGGTGGGCTGCGGCTGACAATGGGCCAGCATACGACTGCGGCGCAGATTGATCGCGTGATCGACGTTTTGCCAGACGCAGTGGCAACGGTGCGGCGGCTGCGGACGTTAAGTTTTTAGTCTTCACAAAGACACACATGGTTTTCTCTGTGTGCTTTGTGCCTCTGTGGTAAATCAGTTTTTTGAAGGACACAAAATGAGCCAACCCCGCGTAGTCGTCGCCATGAGCGGCGGCGTGGATAGTTCAGTCACGGCGGCTTTGCTGGTCCAGCAAGGTTATGACGTGATCGGCATGATGATGCGCCTCTGGTCCGAGAACTGTGACACCGAGGGCGGCAGTGGCGGCCCGGTCACTAGCAATCGCTGCTGCACGCCGGATCAGATGGCGGACGCGCGGCGCATCGCAGATCAACTCGGCATCCCGTTTTACGTGATCGATACGCAGGACGTATTCCGCCGCACGATTGTGCAATTCTTCACGGATCGCTACGCGGCAGGTGATACGCCGAATCCGTGCCTGGAATGTAACCGCCACATCCGGTTTGAGTGGCTGTTGAATCATGCGCTGGCGCTGGACGCAAATTTCCTGGCAACGGGGCATTACGCGCGCGTGCAGCGTGATCCAGCAGGCGATCCCGCTAGCCCGGTGCGATTGCTGCGCGGCCTTGATCCCGGCAAAGATCAGAGCTACGTGTTAAGCGTGCTGACGCAGGACAAACTGCGCCATGCCATGTTCCCCATTGGCGAATACGAAAAACCGCGCGTGCGTGAATTAGCCGCAGAATTTGGCTTGCCTGTCGCCAGCAAACACGATTCACAGGATTTGTGTTTTCTGGCGGATGGCGATTACCGGCGTTTCTTGCGCGAACATATTCCCGCCGCCATGCAGCCGGGACCGATCCTGCTGCGGGATCACGCCCAGACTGACGGTGAGTTTATCGGTGAGTTTACCGAGTTGGGCCAGCACACGGGCTTACCCAATTACACGATTGGTCAGCGTAAGGGACTCGGCCTCAGCTATCACGAACCGTTGTATGTCCTCGGCAGCGATCCAGCGCGCAATGCGTTGATCGTGGGGCCGCGCGAGATGCTCGGCGCGAATACATTGATCGCGGAGCGCATGAACTGGATCGCGGGATCGCCGCCCGTTGCGGAGGGGGAATCGCTGCGGGCGGATGTGCAAATTCGCTACACGGCGCAAGCCGCCCCCGCCACCGTTTTCCCCCTACCCCCGGATGAGCATGGGGATCGAATGCGCGTGGTGTTCGATGAACCGCTACGCGACATCACGCCGGGTCAGGGCGCGGTGGTCTATGTGGACGACGAGTGTCTTGGCGGAGGGATTATTGCGCGGGTAGAACGCTAAAAAACTGCGTTACCATGCCACAATATATCCTTCAACTGGTCCCCGAACATCAACACGGCCAGCGTGCCGATCACGATATACGGGCCATAGGGGAGCGGCGTAAACCGGGAAAATTTGCGCCCGATGATCATGAACGCCAGCATGTACAAGATCGACCCGGCAGCGCCGACCAGAACAATAATCACCGAGGCGACGATAAACGCGCGCCAGCCGAGCATCAAGCCACTGAGCGTCGCCAGCATCACATCGCCAAAGCCGAACGCCACCCCCTCGCGCCGCTTGAGCGCCATGTACACAATGCCGCCCAGAAACATGATAAAAAACATACCAAACCCCAGCGCCCCGCCCAGTAGAAATTCACGGGTGGTCTTATCTCCTTCGGGCCAGACAACAGCCACAAATATGGCGAATATGCAGGAGGGAACCATTACTACGAACAGAATCAGGCGGTGTTCCACATCGATCACCGTGACGAGGACCATAATCGCGTAGTAGATCAGCCATATCCACAAATTCGGCTC
>JAFGJA010000403.1 GCA_016929355.1 Anaerolineae bacterium
CCAACGCGCGCGCTTGATCGCGGAACTGCGCGCCAAGATCAAGGAATTGGAAGCAGCGCAGGTCGGACTCGCGCGCAAAGAACGCCTCGAACGCGAACTCGAACTCGCGCGCGACGTGCAACAGAGCGTGTTACCGCACACTTTCCCCCAACTACACGGCTACCACTTCGCCGCGCGTTACCAATCGGCGCGTATGGTGGGCGGCGATTTTTACGATGTGATCGTGCTGGATGGCGGTGAACCGGTGCATGGTGAGCCGATGGGCGGCGCGTCAAACTGCAATCGCCTGGGGATCGTGATCGCGGATGTGTCGGATAAGGGGATTCCGGCGGCGCTCTATATGGCGCTCACGCGGAGTCTGCTGCTAGCCGAAGCGCGGCGCAGCCCATCCCCGCGCGAAGTCCTGATCAACGTCAACCGCCTGCTGCTCGAACTCGGCCAGCCGAATATGTTTGTGACGATCTTTTATGGCGTACTGGATCGCGCCACGCGCCGCCTGACCTATGCGCGCGGCGGGCATGATCGCCCGCTTGTGATCCGTGCGGGGATAAGCACCGAACTGGGTGGGCGCGGCACGATGCTCGGTTTGCTGGGGCCGGAGCTGTTCCAGCTTTCCGAAGAAGCGATCACGCTGCAAGCCGGGGATCGCCTGATCCTCTACACCGATGGGCTGATGGACGTGATGGCCCCGGATGGCAAACTGTTCACCCGCGAGCAGTTGATCGCGCTGCTGCAAACCCATGCCGCGCTGCCGCCGGATGATCTCTGCGCCGCCGTGTTCCGCGATCTCGCCATCTATCAGGGGGATGCCGACCAATACGACGATACGACCCTGCTCGTGGTAGCCGTCGAGTAAATGGTCTATTTCGGGTAGACATTATCTTTGACTTTCGTTTCTACGCCGCAGCCATGAAACCATCCCCGCCGGGAAAACAAACCAAACCTTAACCATGAAACCCTGATGATGAAACCATAAAGCGTGTTACAATTAACAACACATCCATCAACGCTTCGCTCATAGGGGAACCCTGCATGTCTGCTGAGTTGATCACTGTTTTTAGCCTGGGGGCAGATGCGACACTGTTAGTCTTTGGCGCAGCATCACTTTTCGTGCTGTTGTGGCAAGATTACAACCGGCGCAGCAACCTGTACTTTGCCCTGTGTATGAGTCTGTTTGCGGCCTATGGGGGGACCAGTATGGGGTGGCGGATCGCCCAACAAGCCAACCTTGAACCGGAACCCACCCTGTATACGGTCATCACCTTTTATGTGATCGGGGTGGTGTTGCTGTTCAACTTTGTCCTGACCTTTGCCGGACTCTCGCCAGATTTTCGCCACGCCGAACGCCTGCTCAGCCTGCCGTTGGTGCTTATCTTTTTAGGGCTGCTGTGGTCGGACTATATCTATACTGATTTTGAACCGCTTGAGGGGGGCAGTTATCACCATGCGGTTACAGCATGGGGCGTGGTCTGGGCGTTCGTTGGGGCCGGGTATATGCTGGCGATTCTCTGGATCGTCCACCGCCATACGCCGTCACAGGTGCGCGATTTTGCGCCGCCCCTGCTGCTGATCACCGCCGGGCTGATCGGATTCACGCTGTCCCATACCCTGCGCGAGTCGCCCTATAATGCGGTGATGGCCTCGTTAGGCATTTTCTTACTGGGCCGGGTCGTGATCAACTATCAGGTCTTCCAACCCCTGCGCGATCTGAATCACGAGTTAGAGCAGCGCAATGAAGATTTAGTCACCGCCTCACGCAAGAAAAGCCAGTTTCTCGCCAACATGAGTCACGAGTTGCGCACGCCGCTTAACTCGATCATCGGCTATACCGAACTGTTCGATCAGGGCATCTACGGCCATCTAAACGAAACCCAACTAGACCGCCTGCAAAAAATCACGCGGAACGGGCGCGTTTTACTGGCGCTGATCAACGACGTGTTAGTCCTCAGCCGGTTAGAAGCGGGCCGCTTCGAGATGACTCCCCGGACCATCGACATCACCGCCTTGTTGGATCACTACATCACGGAATTTCGCCCCAGCGCCCAGGCCAAAAGTTTGGGGCTGGTGCGGGGGTATGGCAAACTGCCCTCCGTCCGGGCGGATGAAGAAGCGACCAGACACATTCTGCGCAATCTGATCGACAATGCGATCAAATTTACGGATGCGGGCGCGGTCATTCTACGCGGTCATTACGATACCAACCGCCATCAGGTCGTGATCACCGTCGCGGATACCGGCCCCGGTATCGACCCCAACCGCCACGAAAAACTATTTGATGTGTATTTGCAGGCCGAAAATATTGTCGTGCGCGAGCATGAAGGAACTGGCCTCGGCCTGGCGATTGCCTACCGCATGGCCGAACTGAACAAGGGCCATCTGTGGTTTGAAAGCGTCATCGGGCAAGGCACGACCTTTTATCTGGCGCTGCCTGCCGCCGAAAAATTGACCAAACCGCAGTACGTCTTCGAACCCACCGGACGCGCCAAAGGGCCGATCATTTTATCCATTGATGACGATCACGAAGCGCTCGAACTGCTGCACGATCAACTTACCAGCGCGCGCTATCAAGCCTATGGGGTGATCAACAGTGACGAGGGCCTCAAACTGGCGCATGACCTCAAACCGGCCTTGATCACGCTGGACGTGCTCATGCCAGATATGGATGGGTGGCAGGTGCTCGAAGCGCTGCGCCGCGATCCGGTCACGCGAGAAATTCCCGTGCTAGTGATCTCGGCCACCGATGATGCACCGCGCGCACGGGCCGCCGGCGCCAATGAGTTTATCCGCAAACCAGCCGACGCTCAAGTCTTGCTAAACCAGATCAAGGCGTTGTTGGATGCGGCGCGCGGACGCGCAGAAACACAAGAATTGGAACAGATCAAGGTGTAGGAACAAGGTTATAAACCCGTAATGACTTTTTCTTTGACGACCCTTATCGTAGTGCTTTCAAACGGAAGCACGGCTATTATTGCCACCGCCCTACTGATGCTGGTCTTGTGGCAAGCGCCGGGCCGCCGGATGAACCAGCTTTTTGCCCTGGTCATGGCGATGCTGGCGTCGTATACCGTGGCAAATGCGTTTGGCCGTTTTATCGGCGATATGGGCTGGAATCCGTCCCACGCCAGCTATATCGCCATCACCTTATACGGCATGTTCAGTATTCTCATTTATTGGTTCGCGGCGGAGTTCGCCCAGGAATATACCCCCGCCTCGCGTTGGATGCGGTTCATCGGCATACTGATGATCATCATTGTGACCATTGCCTTGTGGTCCAATTTGCTGCTCAAAGATATTAAACCCACGGAACGCCACGATGGTAGTTATGCCGGAACATGGACCCCCCTCGGTCTGACCGTAGTCGGCACGCAGCTGATCTACCTGACCTTGACCACCATCCTCATTTACCGGATGGAAGACGAACGCGGGCGCGCCTTATGGAAGGCTCCGCTCTGGTTCATTGGCGGGATGATCTACTCAGCGGTGATCTGGCCGGTTGTGCAGATTCCGGTCCAGGCCGTGTTTCTGGCAATCGGGGCGCTCTCAATGGGTTTGCCCGTCCTGCGGTACGAGTTGTTCAATCCCCAGGCCCAGTTGAATGAGGAACTGGCGAAAACGAATCAAGACTTGCGCGAAATGAGCCGCCTCAAAACGCAGTTTTTGCGCAACATGAGCCATGAACTGCGCACGCCGCTTAACTCGATTATCGGTTATACGCAGATGATTATGGGCGGCATCTATGGCCCGCTCACCGAAACGCAGGAAGATCGCCTGGAAAAAGTGATTCGCAACGGGAATAACCTCCTGAATTTGATTAACGATGTGCTGGACCTGAACCGGATGGAAACCGGCATGGTGCAACTGGAATGTGACACAGTGGAAACCGGCACGCTGCTCGATCATGTGCTGTCCAGCATCGAAGTGCAGGCCACCCAAAAGGGACTGACGCTCACGCGCGCCTTTGACGGTGTGCCCGCCATCTACGCGGATGAAAATCGCCTGAACCAGATCATCACCAATATTGTCGCCAACGCGGTGAAATTCACCGATACCGGCGGCGTGACGGTCCGCGCCCAAGCGGTAGGCGATCAAACTGCCGGTGAGCCACCCCCCGCCAAGCAGTTCGTTCAGATTGAGATTGAAGATACCGGTATCGGCATCCCGCGCGCGCAGTGGAATACCGTTTTTGAAGAATTTCGACAGGTTGATGAGTCGTCCACCAAACGCCATGAAGGGACCGGCCTGGGGTTGGCGATCTCGAAACGGCTGGTGGAATTACACGGCGGGCAGATTTGGTTAAATAGCACTCAAGGCAAAGGCACGACGTTTTATGTCAAACTGCCGGTGCATCCCTTGCGCAACCGCTAGCGAACAATAGGTAACGTCGGTGGTAGATGCACATTATATAATGATCAGGAGCCGACACGCTGGTCGGCCCGTGCGCGGGCGCACCCATTGGTGCGCATTTGCCAACAATAGGCTAAGATTAACGCAGTTAGCCAACGGTGAAAGACCTGTGAAAGGAGAAGATGCGCCTCGTTTGCGCAATTTCTATGACCAAACGCATTCTCGTAGTCGAAGACAATCCTGATAATCGCATCCTGATTACGGACGTTTTAGAATCACTGCTGTATGAAGTGATCGTCGCCGAAGATGGCGAAGAAGGCGTCACCAAAGCTAAAGCCGAAGTGCCCGATCTCATTCTGATGGACCTGTCTTTACCCAAAAAAGACGGGTGGACGGCTGCCGGGGAGATCAAAGCGGAAACCGCCCTGAAGGAAATTCCGATTATCGCCTTGACCGCGCACGCAATGGTGGGGGATCGGGAAAAGGCGCTGGAAGCGGGCTGCGATGATTACATCTCCAAACCGATTGATCTGCGTGAGTTGACCAGCAAGCTCAAACAATATTTTGAATGAACCCGATCAAGGCAGAGAGCGTGTTATGAAAGTTATGGTTGCAGAAGACAACCGCGATAGCCGGGAACTCGTCAGCGATATTTTGGAGAGTCTGGGGCATACGCCAGTGGTGGCGGCGAATGGGCGCATTGCGTTGGAAAAAATCATCGCTGAACCGCCCGATCTGGTGATCCTCGATGTAAATATGCCCGAAATGGACGGGTTCGAAGTCTGCGCCGCGCTCAAACGCAACCCGACCACCACCAAAATCCCGGTCTTGATGCTCACCGCGCAAACCGATATCGAATCACGGGTTCGCGGCCTCGGCCTGGGTGCAGACGATTATTTACCCAAACCCTTTCATCCCCGCGAACTGATCGCGCGCATTGAAACCCGGCTGCGTGCCAAAGAAGAAACCGATTCGCTCCGCCAGCAGCGCGAACAGATTCGCAAAACATTTGAACGCTTTGTCACGCATGAGATCGTCGAACAACTGATCGCGGACCCCTCCAGCGTCCAATTAGGCGGCGCGCTGCGCACGATCACCGTGTTGTTTGCCGATCTGGAAGGCTTCACCACGCTGGCCGAACACACCGATCCCGAACACCTGATCGAAATCCTTAACGCCTATCACCTGCTGCTGGTGCAGCACATCAAGGCCAACGGCGGCACGGTTGATAAATTTCTGGGGGATGGCGTGATGGCACTTTATAACACGCCCCTGCCCCAAGAGGATCATGCCTTACGCGCGGTCAAAACTGCCGTACACATCCGCGAGGCATTGGCCGAATTTCACCAGAAGTTCCCGCCCATCTTCCGTATGGGCGTTAATTTTGGCATCCACACCGGCCCGGCGATTGTGGGCAATGTTGGCACGCCGGATTTGATGGATTTTACCGCCGTGGGGGATACGGTGAATCTGGCGAGCCGCCTGCAAGGGTTGAGCGATAACAACGAAATTACAGTCAGTGAAAACACATTTTCGCTCGTAGCCAAACACGTTATTGGACAGCGCATGGGCGAGCGGTCCGTGCGCGGGCGCGAGGAACATGTGGTCACCTACCTGATCGAGCGCTTGCAGTGACTAAAAGCGGCCTCACCCCCCGACCCCCTCTCCACGCGATGGCGAGGGGGAGTCCGGCGCGCGCGTAAAAATCCCCTCTCCGGCTCGGCGATTTGATATAATCACCCGACGACAATAACAATCCATACAAGAGCACAACACCAGGTCCTTGTTTGTATTTAGCGCAAAATTTGCGTTCTCACGCCGGGGCTTTTACATTCTTTCGAGAGCGACACTGCATCTAAACCCACGCAACACGGAGAAAAACGTTTCATGTTACATGAATTTTTAGAAGACCAACTCGGCCAAGACGCCGCTAATATCATCGCCAAACTGCTGATCGTCGTCGTGATCCTGCTCCTGACCTGGATCGCGCGGGGGCTGATCACGCTGCTGGTATCGCGCGTCGTGCCTCACATCACCAAGCGCACACACCTCAAGTGGGATGACGAGATCGTCAAGGCGCTGCAACCCCCGGTGCGCTTTCTGGTCGGGGTTGCCGGGCTGTGGTTGGCAATGCTGGCGCTGGATTTACCGGGACGGATCGAGAATGCGTTTGGGCAGGTAGGCAATGCCTTGTTCGCGTTTGGTATTTTCTGGGGCATTTACCGGTTAGTGGAACCCCTGGTGGAAATGGTCTGGACCTTGAGCAAACGCGCGATGGCCGGAACGCCCGTCCCGACGGTGTTAGATGAACAACTCTCGGCGGCGGCGACACAGATCGGGCGCGCGGTGATCATCATCCTGGGCTTTGCGGCGATTCTCGAAGCGTGGGGCTATGACGTGGCGGGCGTGGTCGCCGGGTTGGGCATCGGCGGGTTGGCCGTTGCGCTGGCTGCGCAAAACACACTCGAAAATGTGCTCGGTTATTTCGTGATTCTGGCGGATGAACCGTTCATCATCGGGGAATACATCATCATGGGCGATGTGTCCGGCGTGGTGGAAGCGGTGGGTTTTCGCAGCACGCGCGTGCGCGCCCTCGATCAATCGCTGATCACCGTGCCGAACAAAACGATTGCCAATGCGAATATTGTCAACTGGTCGCGCCTTGCCAAGCGCCGCCTGAATATGACGGTGGGCATCACCTACGACAGTTCGCCCGATCAAATTTTGGGCGTCGTGCAGACCCTCCGCGAGATGCTGCAAAATCACGAACAGGTGCAGGATGATTCCGTCGTGGTGCAGTTTGTGAATTTCAACGATAGTTCGCTCGACCTGATGATCATCTGCTTTGCTAACATCGTGGATTGGGGCGATTTTCAGGCGTTTAAACAGGATGTCAACCTGCGCATCATGAACATTCTGGGCGATTACCGGGCTGAAATCGCGTTCCCCTCGCGCACGATCTATCACTATATGATGGGCGAGTATCCCAGCACCCCGGAAAGCGTGCCGCTCCCGGAGCCGGAACCGATCCACAGCACCGCCAGCGATCAACCCGCCGGGGGCGATTCGCAGCGTGCGGATTAGGTGCTGAAACAGGTCAGTGGCGTGCAAAAAAATAACTCGATTGTAGTTCAAAATCATTTAGCCTCTTTTGAGATACTACCCAAAAGAGGTTTTTTAATATACAGGAAATCATAAAGCATTTTTTCAGGCTATTGTAATGACAAAAATAATGCTCTATACTGATCAAACAATTTGATAGTAGGCTGATCATTAAGGAAAACACAAAATGTTTAGAGTATCGCGTATCGCTTGCATTTGTTTTCTCGTGGTGGGTCTTGTTTCGCTTAGTTCGGGTATCGCGGCGGGTCAAAGTGACGAGGGGCGTCCCCCCCTCAACGCTGAAAACGCTGGCGAGTTGGCCTTGTTGCTAACCCTGGAAATTTCGGGCAGCGACTACTTTAGCCCCGATGGGCATTATTTGTTAATTGCCGGAGAAACCGATGTCGCGCTCTATGACATGCTGCTTCCGGCAGAAAGTGCCGAGCCAGTCGCGCTCTGGACTGATGTGAAATACGGCAATTTCAGTTATGATGGACGTTTCTTGACTCTGACCAACACCACTGCCGCCCAACTCGAAGTGATCGATCTGAGTACGATCAGCGCGAGCAGCGAACCGGCAATCCGTATCGACTACCCCGGTGACAGACCCTCCCATCTGTTCAGTCAGGACAACACACGGCTGTTTGTAAAAACCGGGGGGCCATTGCGCTGGTACGATCTAACCGGCGATTTAGCTACCGCCACCGCTAATGAGCTAGGAACAGATGTGACCGCGTTCACCCTCAGCCCTGACAATCTGCATGTGGCCGTTATCGATAGTGGCGGGGTCATGATGTTTGATCTGACGACGGGGGAGGCCGTTTTCACTCATGCGCTGGAATCCGGCAGTCTCACGATCAGCCCCGGTGGAACATATCTCCATATCACTTCCCAATGGTGCAGGGTGGGCGGTTGTTCGGGCAGCATTGAGGTTTACGATTGGAGCACCAACGAACTACGTTTGACGGTCCCCATTGAAGGCTACGTGGACCGGCTGGTCTACAGCCCGGACGATACGCTGGCGATCTATGCCACCAACTCAACGGGAAGTTGGAGCGTTTATCCGAACCAGGGGACCACATTCTATGACGCCGTCGTGCATGTGGTCGATATGGCAACGGGCGAGGATGTTTTCACCATCCAGGAAACCGATGCCGTTCTGACCGCCATGTATTTCACGGCGGACAGTAGTCGGGTGGCTTACAGTTCGATTATCATGCAGGGGCAATGGCCGGACTGGTCAAGCTCGGTAATTCATATTGTGGACCTCGCCACTGAAGAAGCAACAACCATCATGGCCGGAGGGCTAATCGGCGCATTGTCGGATGACTGGTCGGTGCTCAGGACCACGAAAGGCATTTATCTGCCGGGGACATGGACCTCAGGCACCGGATCCGCCATCGCCGAGGTTGCAACCGGCACGACGGTCATCGACTTAGCCAACGCTTACGCTGTGAACAACGATCTGACGCTTGTGGTTATGGCCGATGCAGCCGACAGCACAACCATGACCGTCTATACGATCATGGGGGATGCATTAACTACGTTGGCGGTAGAGATGGACGGCGTGGAAGCAATTTCCAGCCTGTCCTTTAGCACCATTGGCAACCTGATTCGGGCTAAATTCAGTGTGGGCGAAAGTGATTATATTGCCATTTGGGGACTACCGGGCTAAGTACCTCGACATCCTTTCAAAGCAAGGGGGGCATAAGAAACTTATATGCCCCCTCCCCAGCCCCCTCTCCGCGTATGGCGAGGGGGGAGTCAAATCGAATAAAGTTAAAGCACGCTGCGCGCACGATTCAGTCAAATACTGCGCACAATGCCCCCCACATTCAGATTGCCTCCTGCCCATTTTAATAGTATACTTTTTCCTATTAACAAACACTCAAGAAATGCCTATTCGTAATTATTTCAACCAGAATGGAAATATTATGCATGAGATTGTGCAGTTCATGTTAGCCAGTACTATCATTGCCATCCCGATTATGTTATTTATCTCGCGCGACATAAATAACAACATAGAGGATGAAGCTAATCCTTTAGGTTGTCTCCTGGGTTTCACCTTGATCGGCAGCGTGCTGCTGGGTGCAGTTACCGGCGGAAGTATCTATCTGCTCAAGGAAGGCATTATTCGATTACACGAATCCAATGCAACCTTATTCTGGTCCATATTCTGGACTGCGGTAGTATTGTCCATATTTTTCGCATTGTTATTTATATTGATAGCAATAGATACTAAAAGACTTAATCGGGAATTGAGGGAAAAAAGAACCAAAGAAAAGATAATTACTATAGTGACTTCTGTCGTGTTTGAGATATTAAAGGGGCTACTCTGTGGCGTGGTTTTCGGTGTGCTGCTGATAGGACCAGTTGTTTATTTTATCGGGAAACTGGTTAATCATATTAGTGGGAGGTTTAGCGGCGTTGACTTTCAAGAATTGGGACTGTACGCTGGCGGCGGGGCATTGATCATGGTAGGTGGACTGGTTTTGTTCACATTGTATACCCGACTATTCAAACCAGAAGAAGACCAAATCATTGAAGGACCTATCGGGTTAATACTCATTCTTCTGTTCTACTGCGCATTACCAGGCGCAGCCGCGGGAATTTTTATTTACTTCATATCTCCTTACTTGCTTTACGTCGTGGGCACAATTGCCGTTCTTCTCATCATTGCGCTTGCTGAAATCTTACGATCCAAAATCACGGGCAAGAATAAAAACCAGGCACAAATTTATCAATCATTGGCAAAACTTAATAAAAAAGCCGGGAAACCCACGGAATATGACGACCAATGTAGTGCAGTTCTGACATTGGGGGAACTGCAAGCAACCCAGGCCGTTCCAAAATTGATCGAGATTCTGGAAAGCGCAGAATGGGGGAATGCAACCGGAACCCCCACCCGGATACAGAGTCTCGCCGCCAATGCGCTAAAAAAGATCGGGACCCCCGAAGCGCGCCGCGCCGTTGAAAGACACCGCTAGGCGCATCAATAATCCGGCATAGCTATCTGTTACGCCTGAGCGCGTCTATACTTCACCAAAGGGACGCGACAGTGCGCCCCTTCGTGTATTTGATTTTAGTTGCAGGAAAGGATTCTTTACCGCGTCTGATGCCACGTCCCGCCGATGCAATCGCCGCGAATCGTTTGCTCAAAAAACGAGAAACTATCGCCGCTAAAGGTCGTGATCCGGTGCTCGCCGGGGCCTTGCACGAACGTGCCCGCGTCATCCAAATAGCCGCCCGCCACATAGGTATAGGCGCTGGTCAGTTCAAATTCCGGCGTGGTCGCCCAACCGAGCGCAGCCCGAATATCAGGGTGATCGCGCCACACCTTGCCAAACCCCCGATGCGGCTGCATCAAACCTTCGGCGGGCGGGATCAGCGACGAATCCACTTCCGGCTCACCTTCCATAAAGGTATCGTAATAGCAGAACCAATCGCCGCCGAAAATGCCGCTCTCATCCAGCGTGGCCACCCAGATTTGCTGGTTGTGCCGGAACCAGAACATCCACCCTTTTTCATACGACTGCTGCGCGATCTGCAATTCCGCGTAGACATCCGTCGGGAAATTGGCGGGGCGCGGCGTCGGCGTGACAAACGCGGCCTGCGTTTCCTGCTGGATCACGGCGGTCTGGTGGATCGTGGTCGCTTCTAAGGCGATCTGCGTTTCGATAGGCGCTTCGGTAGGGGTAGCGCTCGGTGTGACCGTCGGCGCTGGCGTCGGATTCACGCCCGGCAGCACGCCCCACAAACGCGGCGCATCCCCACCGGTCACGATCATGGTCCCGTTCGGGCTGAACGCCACATCATACACCGGCATATAGGGCGCGCGCGTGACCCATTGATCCCCGGTAGCGGGATTCCAGATGATCAGCCCACTGGCGACCCAACTGGCGGTAGCAACCAACTGTGCATCGGGACTGTAGGTGATGTTCGCGTAATTATCCGGCGCGCCGAGTTCAATCGTGCCGAGCATCGCCCAGAGGCGCGGTGAAATCCCCTGCCCCGTTGCGGCGACGGTTTCGCCATCAGGACTGAACGCGATCCCGGTCAAGACGGCAACTTCTTCGGCCACATTACGGATAGGCTGCCCGGTGGCTGTTTCCCATAAGCGCGCGCGACCATCTTCACCCACTGTACCAATCACGCGGCCATCGGGTGGGCGAAAAGCCACATCGCGCACCGTGTCGCTGTGCGTGCTGAAACGCCGGATCAATGTCATACCGGGAATTTCCCAGAGCACGGTTGACCCTGAGCCGCTCCCTGTTGCGAGGCGATTCCCACTGAAATTGAAAGCGAGCGCGGTTGCCACTTCTTCACCCGTGTTGACCGTCTGCACGGCTGCGCCGGTAGCGGTATCCCACAGGCGAACCGTATTATCCATGCTCGCGGTAGCGATCAGCGTCCCATCCGGCGCAATCGCCAGATCACGGATCGGTTGGGTGTGGCCGACAAATTGGCGAATTTCCGCACCGGTAGCCGTATCCCATTGGCGCACGACATAATCCAGGCCCGCCGTAAACACGCTGGCATTATCCGGCGCAAAAACCACATGCGTCACGGTTGCGCCCGCATTAAACGTAACGAGTTCGGATAGACGCGCGACATTGACCGGCGTGATCGGTTCGAGATCACGCCCGGCGGCATCCTGCACCATATTCGCCTGCGCGGTTGCGGTGAGCGCCTGGGCAAACGCCGCATCAAGCGTTTGTTCGAACATGGCGGTCAGGGTCGGGCCCTGGGGAGGCGCAGTTTCAGTCGCGCCCGCCGCCGCCGTTTGCGTGAAGCGATCATTGATCACAGCATTGATCGTTTGCTGCTGCTGGGTCGCGTCTTGCTGGTTGTTGCCCCCCAACGCGGCGGGGATACTGGTTAACAGCAAAACACCGGCTAACACCACCAGCGCCGCCAGTAGTATCGGAATCATTCGTTTAGTCATAGAATTCTCTTGGCTCCTCGTGATTGGCAGGGGCAAAGTACGTCCCTGCCGCTCGGTTCTGCTGATATTGTAACGCAGAGTGTGCGCGAACGGGGGCCGTACTTTTGGGCGGTTATCCGGCGCTTTGCCGACTGCGCGAACTAAAGTGACAGGGTGCGTGCCATCTGCTGGATGGCCTGGCTATAGGCGCTGTCCGGCTTTGCCACCACCAACGGCACGCCGCGCCGGATCGCAAGGGAATGAGTCGGATCGTAGGGCAGTTCCGCCGTGACAGGTCGTTTGAGCGCTTTCTGAATCGTCGGGGTTGAAACCGCCGTGGCCGGGCGCGTATGATTTAAGACTACGCGCACATGCGCCGCTTTGATCCCCATGTGATTGAGCGCGATCAACGTCTGTCCGGTGGTTTGCACCGAGGGCGGATCGTCGTCCATGACGACCACAACCAGTCCGGTGACTTGCAGCGCGCCCACCGTCGCCGCATCCAAATGCCCACTATCCACGATCACGGGGTTGTGACGGGTCGCCAGTTCGCGCAAGACATTCTGGGCGGCGGCATTTGAGAGCGTGTCCGGCGTCGGGATCGGCGGCGCGGGAAATACGTCTACCTGCGTGCCCGGATGCCTAAACACGATCTCATGCAACGCACGCGGATCGGGGATATCGCCCATCGGCACGAGATTGCCCCAGGACTGTTTCACGCTGAAATGCAGATGCATCTGCACATGCCCGCCCGCCGTGCTGAAATCCGCGACACACACCTGCCGCCCGACCTGAGCCAGCAGCGCCGCCAGATTCACGGCGACGGTTGTGCAGCCGGTTCCGCCGCGCAAACTGAGGAGAGTGATCACCGGCAGGCGCGCCGGGGGAATATCGGCGGGCCGTTCGAGATCATCCACGCCAATCGGTTTATGGCCCGGTATAAGCGGCGGCGGGGGTTCGGGTTTTTCCGGTGCAGCAGCAGGCGCAGCAGAAGCAGCCGCCGGTTGCGCGCTGGTCACACCTTCGGGCGGTGTCACCGGCTGTGTCGCCTCTTCGCTGGGACGCGGTTCGACCAACGGTCCGGTATGCACGCGGAAATTTACCCCGGCCTCGATCACCGCCGCGACCCGTTCGGTGAGGTCTTTCGCCATAACCGGCTTGGACATGAACGAATTCGCGCCCGCATCCAACGCCATCTGCTTATCAACGGGCTGGCTGCGCGCCGTCAGAATCATAATCGGGATATGCGCGGTTGAGGGGTCCGCGCGCAGTTTGCGCACGACATCATAACCGCTTAGTTCCGGCATCATCACATCAATGATCGCCAGATCAGGTTGGGATTCAGCCGCCGCCGCGATGCCCCGTTCGCCAGTGTTGGCCGTTTCAACCTCGTGACCGACACGCTCCAACATCACGCGAAGCATCTGCAACAGGTTTATGTCATCATCAACTACCAATATACGCGCCATAATTTTTATAAGCCTCGTCGCATCATCCACTGTAGCTCCCTTTTGCAGTATATATTAGGATTGATAGCTTGGGAAACACATAGCGGGCATTAAGGGGAAAAACACACCAAAGACAAGCGCGTTTGGTATCAAATTCAAATAAAATCATAAAATTTACACATTTTTTACTGGCGGCAGGTGGCGTTATGGACCTCATACCAGCTATAATACTAATGAGAAAATGAACAGATTCCGCATGATTCTGTTAGGAGCGAACGCGAACTTGCGGTTCATCATGTGTTCGCCCTGGGCCGACACTGGTCAGCCCTTACGCTAGCATACAACGACGAGGACATCATCATGATCACACCACAGCGTATTTTAGCCGTCGAAGATGACCACGACATCGCGGATATGTTGAGCATGTTCTTGACCATGCATGGGTATGAATTCCACCATGCCCATAACGGCAAGACCGCGCTGGATATAACGCCGCGCATCCTGCCTCATGCGATCCTGATGGACCTCAGCTTGCCGGATATGACCGGCTACAGCGTCATGGCCGGACTCCACGAGAACCCCCGCACCAGCCATATCCCGGTGCTGTTTACATCCAAGTGGGGCAGCCGCGATAAGCGCATCATTGGGCTGGCGCTAGGCGCGGACGATTACCTGACTAAACCCTTTGACCTGAAAGAAATGCTGCTGCGCGTCCAGAACAGCATCGCGCGCGCCGCCCGCGAATCGTTTACCGATCTGCGCACGGGCCTGCCCGCCGCGTTTACCGCGCGCACCGCCCTGGATAACGCCCGCACCAATCCCCACCGCGCCATTATCGAGATCAATGTCGCCAACCTGATCCCCTATTTTGAACACTACGGCAGCACGGCCAGCGCTGAAGTCCGGCAAATGCTGGCGCGCTTACTGCTGGATGTGGTCAACCTGGAAGGCCACTTGAGCGATTTTGTCGGCTATTTGGATGAAGACGCTTTTGTCATTGTCACCGCCAGCGCCAACGCCAAAGCGATCACCGAACGGGTGACAGAAATGTTCAGGATCAAAGTCGATAAATTCTACCCGGCTGCCGCCTGGCGCAACCGGGACCGCGATCTGGCGCATCGGCCAAACCGTGATATACCGCGCCTGAGTTTGGCGTGCCGGGTCACAATAGGTGAGCTATCGCCACGGCTAATGCTCAATTAGCAAAGCAAGCCCACACAGGGTCCAGCCAACCAAAACCGAACAAGCACAATATTCCCAACAATTGTATAATGTTCACACGCTGATCGTTTATGGGACCACTCGCAACTGCGACCAGAACGTGAAATCGTGACGAATCGACACTATTTCATCAAAGATTCATGAACGTTTCATAAAATCGGTGCGCAATTCAAGCGAGTGAGGAGGTATAATTAACGATGTTTCTAGATAGCCTTAATATCGACCAACCCGATCACTGGCTCGTTTCGTGGGGCTTTGGCGGCGAAGAGTTTGAATTTCTCAAAAACTACGCCGATCATGTCGAGTATCCGGCCCGCGCAACGATTTTCGCCGAAGGTGACGAGTCAGACGGAATGTATCTGGTACTCGAAGGGATGGTGCTGGTCTTCCGCACGGATAATCAGGGCGTTGAGCGCACGCTCAGTATTGTGACCGAAGGGCAGTCGTTTGGGGAGTTGGGATTGCTCATTGGGCAAAAGCGTTTCGCTACCGTCGCCGCCGGGCTGGATGTGAAATTGCTCAAGATTACACCGGAAATGCTGGCAAACCTGGAAGCCGAAAAACCAGACATTGTCATGCGCATCTATAAGATGTTGGCGCAAACGCTGGCCGAGCAATGGATGCGGGTTGGCCCCTGGGTGGAGCAATTACGCAAAGCCGACGACTAAGGGGGTCTGGTTGGTAAGGCTAATCGCTGGCATCTGATACGTTATCGAATAACTCTACCTGACAACTGATCCTGCTGGATCACGTAATTCATCACGCGGAGCGTTTTTTGTTATGGCCGAGCAACGCATATCGCAAGAGATGGCATCGGTGGCCCGCATCGATCCTGTGAAACAACTGCTGGTTGCCCCTGCAACCCCGGACGAACTGGATATTCCAGTCGCCATCATCTACGACATCATTCTGCGCATCTTGTTTAATGAGGGCGAAGTGAGCCTGAACCGGTTCGCGGAAATTATCCGCCTGGAACGTGGCTTACTGGATAAACTGCTCGAAAAGATGCAGCATGAAATGCTGGTCGAGATCGCCAGCGCGGGCAGTATGGGGCGCTTTACGTACAGCTACGGGCTGACGGAAGCGGGTGGCAAACGTGCGCGTGATGCGTTCGAACGCGGTCAATATATTGGCCCGGCGCCGATCCCGATTGAACGGTACAGCGAAATGATCGAGCTGCAAACGCAGCAAAATCTCAAGATTACGCCCGATAAAGTGAAAAAAGCGCTCAGTCACCTGATTCTGGCGGAGGGCTTTCATCGCCGCATTGGTCCGGCGGTGAATGCGGGCACGTCCATTTTCCTCTATGGCCCGCCCGGTAATGGTAAAACCACCGTCGCGGAAGCCGTGGGCAACCTGATCGCCGGATCGAGTCCGATCTGGGTTCCCTATGCCGTAACGATTGGCGGGCAAATCGTCAGCATCTATGACCCGCTTGTTTTTGAAGAAATCGAGATGAGCCGGGAACAATTGCGCGCCTTCCGTATCTCGGCGCAAAAAGAAGTGGACCGGCGTTGGGGATTATTCAAACGCCCCTCGGTGGTGGTCGGCGGAGAACTGACGATGCAGGCGCTCGACCTGCGCTATGACCCGGTGACGAAGGTTTACGAAGCGCCGTTGCAATTGAAAGCGAATGGCGGCATGTTCCTGATCGATGACTTCGGGCGGCAGATGATGTCCCCGGCGGAACTGCTCAACCGGTGGATCGTGCCGCTCGAATCCGGTTTTGATTTCCTGCGCCTGCTGACCGGGCAAACGCTGCAAATTCCCTTCCGGCAGTTGATCGTCTTCAGCACCAACCTCGACCCGCATCAACTGGTGGATGATGCCTTCCTGCGCCGGATTCAGATGAAAGTCCAGGTCGGCAGTCCCGATGAGCGGATGTTCTTCCAGATTTTCGCGTTGATGTCCCAAAGCCTGGGTATTCCGCTCGAAAAAGATGGCTTCTTATACCTGTTACAGCACTGGTATCGGGAGCAAAATCGCCTGCTGCAAGCGGTGCATCCCCGCGACATTTTGAAGATCATCAAGTCGATTGCCGAATATGAAGGCACGCAACCGCGCATGACGCCCGAAGCCATCGACGAGGCGTGCATGAGTTACTTTGTGGATGCGGGTAACTCAATGGGCGAGTACAAAGCGGTCACGACGCAGTAGTCCCTCCCTCACCGCCAACATTACAAACAAGGGCATCCCGCAGGATGCCTTTTTTGTGTCTATAGTCTACTGCTGCACAGCTTTAAGTTAAATTATTCAAACTTAATTGTAACTCTATTGATTCAATGTTAAGATAATTAATAATTGATGGATCGAAGGAGAAAAAAATGGGCTACACACTTGAGGTACGTTCAGATGCGCCTATCATGTGGATCATATGGGAAGCGGATTTCGATCTCAAAGAGGACATCCCATCACTGGCGCAGGAGCAGCTTAACGTGCTGGATTCGGCTCAGGAACCGCTGGTCGTCGTCTACGATACACGGCAAGCTAGCCAGAGTTGGGATGATATTATGTTTCTCAGCAGTAAGGCCGGTTCGCAAGAAAATAGAAGCCATCCCAACATGCTCGCCCGAATTTTGATTACCAACGATGAAGTTCAGGCCGCCGTCTCGCAAAACCTGGATAACGAAACGTTTGGCAACCGAAAAATTTACCCGGTATCATCGCCAGAGGCAGCATTAGCATTCGCCCGTAAACTGTTAAATTTGTAAGTTCATACTCGTCTTATCCAGCGCCTTTTGTGTTGCATCCTCAGCCGCTCATTGCATCATGCCACGCCTGCGCCATGTGCTATAATGCGCTAAACACAGGCTATCATTGGGAGCCTTCATGATACGGCGATCCACCCGGCGGATCATGCCTTTGCTATCGTGTTCGTCAATACGTGGGAAGCCAGCGCCGAGGATGCATTAGGGGCTTTCCCGCCGCAATTCACGTCTTGAGCGATCCTGATGCCACGTTACTAGACCAAATCGGATCGCCAGGCATCCCCACCAGTGGGCTACTGGCTGGCGATGGCACTGTGTTAGCGATTCATGTGGGCACGCTCACGCACGCACACGCGGCCCTGTTCGAGCTGATCGCGCAACATCCCGGTTTGGGATACTTTGACGCGGCGGATTACGCTGATGTTTGTCCCGCCGCCGAGATCGCCCCCATCGATCCCGCCCACGCGATCCCGATCAGCGCGGAGGAAAGCGCCAAAGGCACGATCACCGATGCAAATGTGCAGCAGGTCTACACGTTCAACGACAGCGCCGGGCAAACCGTTACGATCCAGATGAGCGCGGTCTTTCGCATTGCGACCTCCGGCCAACCGGACTCGTATGTTGAGCCATATCTGGTTTTGCTGGCGGAAGATGCAACGGGTTTTACGCGGATCGCGGAGAGCAGCGACTATTTCTATGACCAGTACGCGCGCCTGGAGTCGATCACGCTGCCGGAGGATGGCACATACTACATTGTCGCCACGCGCTTTTTAGAGGCAGACGGACTCTCGGCGGGACCGTATGAGGTGTTTTTGTTGGTGGAGTAGGCGCGCACTCTGTCGCCGGAGGTTGAAACCGTCCGGCTAGGAAAGTCAAAAGCCGGTAAGCCCTCTGAAGGGGCTGGACGGACTCGCGCCACACAGCATTTAGCCTCTTTAGAAGGCTTCCAGATTTTTTGCTTGCCGGAGCCTCCGGCGCTTCAAATTCTTACACTCTTGACAACCCTATCCGATTCATGAAATAATATGGGTGACTGCCCACCCAGATTAATCCGAGAGGGAAAATGCGATGGCCCGACCCGCGAAAGCCACCCGCGACGATGTACTGAATGACACCCGCCAAGCGCTGCTCGCGG
>JAFGJA010000404.1 GCA_016929355.1 Anaerolineae bacterium
CCCCTCCCGCCGGGGATCGATGAATATCTGCTGGCGAACTGGTTACGGGGTGAACCGGTGCCGTTCGTCAAGTGCATCACGCAGGATTTGGAAGTCCCGGCCAACGCGGAGATCGTGATCGAGGGGTATCTCGATCCGAACGAACACCGCATGGAGGGGCCGTTTGGTGATCACACCGGCTTTTACACGCCACCGGATTTGTTCCCGGTGATGCACATCACGGCGATCACGCACAAACGCGGCGCAATCTACCCGGCGACGGTGGTCGGCAAGCCGCCGATGGAAGATTACTGGATGGGTAAAGCCACCGAACGCTTATTCCTGCCCCTGATGCAGTTGTTCATGGGCGAAATTGTCGATGTCAACATGCCCGCCGAGGGGGTGTTTCACAATCTGGTGATCGTCAGCATCAAGCCGCGTTTTCCCGGTCACGCGCAAAAAATCATGTATGGGCTGTGGGGTTTGGGCCTGATGATGCTGACCAAAGCGTTTATCATCGTGGATGATGGCATCGACGTACACGATCTGAATGCGGTAGCGAACTGCGTGCTGGCAAATGTCGATTGGCGGCGCGATATTACCATCGTGGATGGCGCAGTCGATCAACTCGACCACTCCGCGATCCGAGATTCCTACGGCGGCAAGATCGGCCTTGACGCGACGTGCAAACCGGATCGCGGGGCGCTGCGTGACTGCTTCGAAGCCGCCGACGAACGCCTGACCCGGTTCATCGGAGAAAATTGGTACTCGCCGCGTGAGGGTCTCGTGATCGCTGGCATCGACAAGGAAAAACGCTCGGTGCGTGATGCCATTGGCGCGATCTGGTCAATCTGCCCGGACGCGAACCTGATCGCGGTGGATGTGGATGTGGATACTAAGAATCTCTCCGATGTGGCGTGGCGCGTCCTGGGCAATGTGGATTGGCGGCGTGACATTATCATCAACACGGGCACGCTCGATCACTTTGCGCCAGATGATGCCCCGCGCGGGCAGATTGCGATCAACGCAACGGTGAAAGATCAAGCTGATGGGCACACGCGCGGCTGGCCGCAGGAAGTCGGGATGAGCGCAGAGATTGTCGCGCGGGTGGATGAGCAGTGGGAGCAATACGGAATACCTCACCCCCCAACCCCCTCTCCATCCAATGGCGAGGGGGAGTAGTAGGGTCGGGTTTGCAAACCCGCCCGTTCTAGGTCAACGGAGTAAAGCAATTGTCTTCAACACAACGCGCGAAAGATGCCGCCCGCGCACGCGGTTTGACACCGGGATCGCTCGCCTATCAGGGGCGCGTGTTTCTCGATCTGGTGCGCTTCGAACACACCATTTTCGCGCTGCCCTTCGCCTATATCGGCATGGTGCTGGCGGCGGACGGACTGCCCACGCTCTGGCAGTTTATCTGGGTTTCGGTAGCGATGGCGGCGGCGCGATCGCTGGCGTTTGCGGTCAATCGCTACGCGGATCGCTTTTACGACGCGCGCAATCCCCGCACAAAAAATCGCCCCAGCGTGACGGGCGCGATCTCGCCGCGATCCATGCTCACGGCGGCGGGCGTGTCGCTGGTCGTGCTGCTGATCGCCGCCGCGCTGCTCGATCCGTTGGCGCTGTACCTTTCTCCCATTGCGATTCTGTTTCTGGTCGGCTACAGCTTTATGAAGCGATTTTCGGTGCTGGCGCATTGGGTGCTCGGCTTTACAGACGCGCTGGCAGTGGGCGGCGGTTGGATCGCGGTGCGCGGCACATTTTTCGGCGAAGCGGATTTTCCCGCGTGGATGCTGATCGCGGCGGTCATGTTCTGGATCGCGGGGTTCGATCTGATCTACGCCTGTCAGGATTACGAACACGATGTAACCGAAGGCTTACACGCCTGGCCCGCCCAATTCGGGATCGCGGCGGCGCTGTGGCTGGCAAAGCTGAATCACATCATGTTTATGCTGTTTCTGGCGCTGGCGGGGTTGGCGGCGGGGTTAGCATGGCCCTATTATCTGGCAGGACTGGCTACAGCGATCATGCTGATCTACGAACATTCCCTGGTCGCGCCGGACGATCTCAGCCGGGTCAATGTCGCGTTTTTTAACATGAATTCGTATATCGCGGTGACGCTGCTGGTCGGGACGTTCATCGCGGTGGTTATTTAGAACAAATTTACCCCTCCCCCTAACCCCCTCCCCACCCTGTGGAGAAGGGGGATCAAGTGCATAACCTGACTCCCCCTCTCTATGCATGGAGAGGGGGCCGGGGGGTGAGGTACAATACACAAGGAGACACACCTCAATGCGTAAATTTCACCTTTCACTACTCCTGATCATGGTCCTGCTGGTCGGCGCGCTCGTCCCGGCGTATGCGGCTCCACAGACACAAGACGCCGTTAAATTACGGATGGGCCTGCTGCCGATTCTGGACGTGCTGCCATTTTACGTCGCGGAGCAAGCGGGCTACTTTGAAGCCGCCGGACTCGATGTGGAACTGATCCCGGTCAGCAGCGCGCTCGAACGCGACCAACTGCTGATCGCGGGTGAGATCGACGGGATGCTCAATGACCTGATCAGCACCGGGATTTTCAACCAGGACGAAACGCTGATTCAGATCGTGGCGATGGCACGCAAAGCGTATGCTGACTCGCCGCAGTTCCGCATCCTCGCCGCACCGCGCAGCAACATCACACTGCCCAGTGAAGCCGCCCAACACGAGATCGCCATCAGCGAAAATTCGGTCATCAAGTACATCGCGCAGCGCATCATGGAGGATGCGGGAGTCAACACCGCTGATCTTCAATTCCGGGCCGAACCGAGCATCCCGGTACGCTTCCAACTACTGATGGAAGGCACGCTCAAAGTCGCTTGTTTGCCCGATCCGCTCGCGCAGGCCGCGATTGAGGGTGGCGCGATCCTGATCGCGGACGACAGCGCGCTGGTCGAAACCGAATTTAGCCAGAGCGTGTTGAGTTTCCGCACGCCAATCATCGAGGATCATCCCGAAGCGGTGGCCGCGTTCCTCTCGGTATGGATGCAGGCCGCCGCCGAAATCAACGCCGATCCCGATGCGTACCGCGATCTGTGGCTGGAAAAGACCATCGTGCCGGACAGCGTGAAAGATAGCTACGTGCTGCCGCCCTTCCCCACCTACGAAATCACCGATTCCGTCGCCTGGGAAGATACGGTTGAATGGCTGGTGGCGGAGGGCATCGTAGATAACGCCGCGACGTATGCGGATAGCGTGAATCCAACCTTCCTGGCGAACATCGCGCCGGGCGACATGACGATGAACATGGGTAATCCGGTGAACGGCGAAGCCTTATTTGTGGCGAACGCCTGTAGCGCCTGTCACGCGCTCACCGATGAAGCGGGCGCGGGACCAGGGCTAGCGGGACTCGCGGTGCGCGCGGGTGAAACAGTTGAAGGCTTGAGCGCGGAAGAATACTTGCGCCAATCCATGCTGGAACCGGGCGCGTATGTGGTCGAGGGGTACGCGAACATCATGACCGTTTATTCCATGATGCCGGAGAACGATCTCAACGATCTGATCGCGTACCTGCTGACGCTGGAATAACGGCCCCTATCCCCCCAACCCCCTTTCCCCATCACGATGGAGAAAGGGGGAGTCTGGTCGTGCGCCCGACGGCTATTTTGGAGATTCTCCCATGTCCCACTCACGAGTTTTTATGTTGCTAGTCGTGCTGCTCATGGCGTTGACCGGATTCGTACCAACAGCCAAAGCGCAAAATCCTACGCCCCCCGATTCGGTGTTCGCCGGACTGGAACCGATCACCGCAGAGAATGCGGATTGGCTGATCCCATTGATGACGCTTGGTATGGGACGGATCAGCACAATGAAGTGGTCACCGGATGGCTCAGTTATAGCACTGGGAACATCCACGGGCGTGCGCGTGCTGAATGCACATGATCTGAACACGCCACCACCTTTGGCAGTTCATGACGATTCTTTCGTGTATGACATCGCGTTCAATGCGGATGGCTCGCTATTCGCTGCCGCCGAGATGAATGGGATGATTTACGTGTGGGAGACAGCAACGTGGGGACTGAAATTTATATTGCCCTATCAACCGGAGATACGGTCTTACTATTCGACTATTTATCTGCACTTTGATGATGAGACGACCAATCTGGTTTTAACGGCTGGAATCGATTACAGTGCAACATCGATTCAGATCTGGGATGCACAAACCGGGCGGCACATCCAGACGGAAACAAAATACATCAACCTGTATGGCGAAGTCAATTCAATACGATCCTTGATGCTCTATGAAGCCGGGTTGGCTGGTTTCTTGTCAGTCTGGGATATTCAAACGGCGCGAAAAATAAAGGTTTTGTACCCGCCGGGCTGGGTTTCCCCCGTTGCCGATGCCAGCGTGGGACGAACGGCGTATAGTGTCGATGGTGCATGGTTGGCGTTTGGCCGCCACGATGATATTCCCTTGTGGATTTGGAACACTGAAACTTGGCAGAGCCTATACCTCTCAAACGCCCATAGTGACGGTACGTCTGCCATTGCCTTCAACCCTACTGCGAGTTTGCTTGCTTCAAGCGGTGGTGAGCATACGCTCAAACTATGGAATCCGGAAACCGGAGAGCTATTATCTAGCGTGGCTGATATGAGTCCTGCGATAGACCTACAATTCAGTCCCGATGGAAATATACTGGCGGTTTTGGGGCAGGATCGCATATTGCGCTTGCTCGATGTTGCCGCACTTCTTAACAACAATCCTAGCGAACGTGATCACATTCACTTGCCAGGACACAATCTCTGGCTAAAGGCCGCGTATTTCGATACGAAATCTGGGCAACTGATTGCCTATGATAAAAAAGCGATCTATGTTTGGACGGTGGGGGAATTCACCTCACAACAAATAGTTTTTGCTGTGAATGATGTCAGCTTTGATGGCATTCAGAGTTTAGATGTTAGTCCGAATGGCAGGTGGATCGTGGCGATAAGTGGTCCCTGGCCTCATAATGATCCAGAATTCGACACAACAATCCTGGTTGATACAGATAGCGATATGGTATCTACAATTATTCATGAGGCATGTAATGTGTCTCATCTCAGCTACAACCGCTCAGTTACGATTAGTCCAGACAATCGATTCGTGGCTGCAACGTGTTTGAACACACACACCGTACATCTGTGGGAACTTGCCACTGGTGACGAGCGAGTTTTCAACTGGCCGGAATCGGTTGATTACGTCCCCAATGTTATGTTCATGGCAGAAGACGAGCTATTGACAACCGTCAATCAAGGCGAGCGCGATATTTGGATATGGTATCCCGAAACCGGTGAAATCTCGCCACAAATAGGCATGGACACCTATTTCATGAGCGCATTAGGCTACCACCGCAACAAGTTGCTGGTTTATCGCAATCATGA
>JAFGJA010000405.1 GCA_016929355.1 Anaerolineae bacterium
AACATCCGCTGGCATGGTGTTGAAGCTCGTCATGTACGACTGGAATCGGCAAGTCTTGCGCCAGTACGGAGTCAAAAAACGTATCGGTGTCACTGAATATGAGCGTGGGATAGTCGGGATTGGTATTCAAGCGGTGAATACTGTCGATGTTTTCGCGAGTTGGGCCGCCACCATGATTACCTACGCCATAGAAACACATACCCTCATCAAACGGCGCTTTGAGTTCCCGTGCGCAGCGTTCAACATGGGTATCAATTTCTTTGCCCCAACTGAGATACTCAAACATGATACGGAATGCCAGCACGCGTGAACCATCATCAGACTCCCACCAGAACAGGCGATTCGGCAGCCCTTTTTCGTGCGGCATCGGGCGCAAAAACACGTAGTAGCGCAGCCCGGCTTTGCGCAGAATCTGCGGCAGCATCCCGTTATGTCCGAAACTGTCCACGTTGTAGCCGGTCGTAGCGATCACACCAAACTTATCCAAAAAATAGCGCTGGCCGTAAAGCGCCTGCCGCACATACGACTCGCCGCCGGGGATATTGCAATCGGGTTGAATCCACCACCCCCCGGTCACAGACCAGCGTCCTTCTTTGATGCGGGCCTTGATTTCTTCGAACATGGCGGGATCGCTTTTTTCCACCCATTCGTAAAAAGCGGCGGAACTGGACACAAACGTGAACTGATCATCTTCGTTCATACGATCCAGCGCTGACCGGAAGCTAGCCTTGACTTCGTGGAAGCCTTCCTGCCACTGCCAGAGCCACACCGGATCAATATGCGCATTACCAATCATATGTAAAGTTTTGTGTTTCATTATTCCACTTTCATGTAGTGTTGTGATCAGAATTATCTTGAACGGTGACCAGCGCTTCAGCGATTTGCCCCATGCGCCGTTCACCGAATGTCACCTCCGCCGCGATCCGGGCGCGGCGGGCGGGCGGGGTTGATTGCGGTAGTTTCAGGGTGAACACAGCCTCACCGTAACCACGTGCCGGAAGGGACAAGCGCTGCACGGCGGGTTCAATCGACCACGCTGATGACGCAATGAGCGTGACCGTCGTTTCGAGACTATCGGTAAAAGGATTTGTTACGCTGACAGAGACCGGCACTTCATCGCCGGGCCGCGCTGTTATCTGGTAAGGGTGGATATACGCCGCACGCTCTTCTCCGCGCAGATCAAATTCATCGAGGGGTAATAAATCGCGGTGTCGCTGCGCGAGATCGGTTCCGCGCCGGTCAAGATCGTCGAAGTAGTCCGGTTTGACAAAAAACGGCTCCCAATGTCCGGTCAAAATCAGGTCCGGTGCAAGCGTGCGGTATAGAGCAGCACTGCGGTTATAGTCATCCAGATCAAACCGGTTGTTATACACATAGTTCCATTCCAGACCGTCGCCGCCCTGATACTGATCGCCACTGACCAGCACCCGCTGCCCATCAACTTCGAGCATAATGCCAACGGCATAACGCGTATGCCCCGGCAGCGCATAGGGAGTCAACGTGTACTCTTGCCACTGGATCGGTTGATCTAGAACAAGGCTGCGATCCACGAGGATCGGATCGTACCAAAGACAAGGCAAATCATACCGGGCGGGATTTTCGAGAATATCCGCGAAATTCTTTGCAGCCCAGACTTCAGCACCTTCAACACGGCGTATCAGGTTACACCCGGCAACGTGATCATCATGGTAATGGGTGAGGATCACTGCATCGATCTGGGTGACACCCCATGTTTCTTTTAGCCTGGGAAGTGTATAGAGCCAGGGACGACGCGAAGCCCGGTCGGTTCCCGGTGCAACGCCGGTAATGAAGTCGTAGCCGTAGTCAAATATCAATGCATGTCCGGTAGCCGAAAGCAATACATAGCTATTCGCCATACTTGTGCGATTCCAGAGCATATGCGGCGGGATCGCTTCGTAGGGTGTCTCAAGAAATCTAAACAGGCGCGGGTTTTGCCCGCGATCCTGTAGCAACTGCCACAAACGTGTAACCAACAGATCGATGGCAGTGCCAGGATCATCCATCACTGATCCATGTGATGGCAGCAAGCGATCCGGTTGCTGGGCTTTGAGCGACACCAGTGAAGGAATGCTAGCAGCGACACCTTCCGCGCCGTTGTAACTCCATTGGGTCGCAGCCAGTGACCAGATTTTGCCAGGGCCATAAATCAAATCACCGGAAAACGCGCAGCGCACCCCGTCGATCTCCGCCAGCAGGGTTATCGAGCCATTCGTGTGTCCGGGCGTGGGCAGCACCGTAAGTGAGTGCCCCACAAACTCAAGCGTTGCATAATCAAGCAGTAATCCCGCTACGGGAACAGACTCCAGCAGGGAAAAACGATCCTGCCGGTTATCGTAGTTGTTGTAGATGGGGCGAGCTTGCCAATGGGTGTCAACGTGCGCGAAGTAGTCTTGCTCAGTTTGTGGAACCCAGATCGGAATGCCAGCATCAACCGCGCGAGGCAATCCCTGCCCTTGATCACGATGGTGATGCGTCATCAAAATGGCCACAACGTTTTTGATCCCGATCTCGGCCAGTGCATCTAACACGCTGCCACTACCAAAATCGACCAAGATCGCAGCAGAACCGCAGCGGATCATATACACATTACAAGAATCCGAAAAAATATACAGATTCTCTGTGATTTGTTTGAGCATATGAATGGACATATCACGTCACCTGTTCAATCACGTATTCCGCCAACCGCTCGACAGTTGTACCGCCAATGCGCTTGTGATGGCAGCGGCTGTCTCGTAGGGTTTCTTGTAGGCGCTTCAACAAACCGTCAAAGGCCACGTTTGATTGGTACGCGGCAAGTGTTTGGTGCGCCCAACGCCCCAACCATAGCCGGTGTTCGAGGAGTTCGATCCAGGGCAGCA
>JAFGJA010000406.1 GCA_016929355.1 Anaerolineae bacterium
CCGGGTGCATTACCGCCCCGGCGCGCCGTATGCCATTGGCGCATGGCGCGATCAACTCCCCGCCGCCGCGATCATCATTAACGGCAGTTTTTTCGATGAGAATGATTACGCGCTGGGGCTGCTGGTGAGCGATGGGCAAATTTACGGGCAGTCGTATAGCGGTTTCGGTGGGATGTTCCAGGTGGATGCGGCGGGATTGGCCCGTGTGCGCTCCTTGATCTACGAGCCGTATCAGGGCGAAGCGCTCACTCAGGCGGTGCAAGCTTTCCCGATGCTGGTTGAAGCGAACGGATCGCGCGCGTCGCAGGGAGATGGTTTTGATGATCGTTCGCGCCGGACGGTAATCGCGCAAGACAGCCTGAGGCGCATCATTTTGGCGGTGATACCTTACGCTACGATGTCATTTAATGAATTACAAGAGTGGCTCCTCAGCAGCGATCTTGATGTGCAGATCGCGTTTGGGCTGGATGGCGGGCGATCTACTGGGCTGGTGATTAACACGCCGGGGTTGAGTGCGCTTTATCCCTCGTTGGATAAAGTGCCTGCCGTGATCGCTGTGTATTCGCGTTAAACGCGGTATGATGGAGGTGTTTTTTGTGTCCATCAACACGACGAAAGCGATTACCTGATGGTCCCTATTCTGACCGCAATTTTGACTCCGACTGGTTTACAATCCACTCCGTATGAAGCCACTTCGCTGGCAGAGGCGGTTACGCATGAACCGGGCGGCGTGTATACCGTGACACGCACCTTTCAGCACGATCACGCGCTGCTGTTTGACGCGCACCTGGATCGCCTCGAACAATCGGCGCAACTCGCCGGGATCGCGTTCGATCTGGATCGGGATCGGCTGCGGGCCGCTTTGCGCGATCTGATTCAACAAGCGGATTTCCCGGATGCCCGCTTTCGAATCACCGTTCCGGCAGCGCAGTCTGATCACATCTACCTCGCGTTGGAACCCCTGCACCCCGTTCCAGCAGAAATTATGCAAAACGGCGCACATCTCAAAATTGTGCCCCTCGCCCGCACCAATCCCGCCGCCAAAACAACCATTTGGATGGACCAACGCGCGGCGACGGTG
The DNA here is from genome assembly GCA_016929355.1 of Anaerolineae bacterium. Classification (GTDB taxonomy): domain Bacteria; phylum Chloroflexota; class Anaerolineae; order Aggregatilineales; family Aggregatilineaceae; genus JAFGJA01. The sequence continues at coordinate 1,082 of JAFGJA010000406.1, forward strand.
AACAGTTTGCCCTCCAATGTGTACGAGGGGTTGCTGGTGGATGAAACCGGGCATATTTTAGAGGGCATGTCCAGCAATTTTTACGGTGTACTAAATGGCAAACTCTACACTGCACGGGATCATGTCCTCGAAGGGATTGTGCGTCGCGCCATGTTGGAGATTGCGCCGGAGGTGCTGCCTGTCGAACTCCGCGCGCTGCATCGTGACGATCTGCCGCGCCTCACCGAAGCGATCATGACCAGCAGCAGCCGGGGTGTGGTCCCGGTCACACGGATTGACGATCAGCCTATTGGCGATGGCGCAATCGGCTCTGTTACCCGCGCGCTGCAACAGGCGTATGAACGCTGGTGGATGGCCCACATTGCGCCAATTTAGGGCACGGCAAGCCCAAGTCTCACCAACACATGCACCAGTGTGTATTAAGACGATTGATCCGTTTGTGTAATGGCTAACACTTCTTGCTCGTGCTGCCAGATCGGAAGTTGCTCTAACCGGCGGCGCAAATCTTCCAGGCGGGGATAACCGTCCGCATATTCGGCGGCCCATTCTTGGGCAAAATTGCCGCGCCGGATCGTATCCAGGATCGCTTCCATCTGGCGGCGCAGTTTCACTTCGCGGAAACGTTCAATGCGCGACATCGTCCCATATTGGCTGGTTTGCGAATGGAGTTTCAAACTTTCAATAATACCCGTTTCAGCCCACTTTGAGATAATATAACCCAATTCGCCGGAAAGGTAGAGACTCATGGCAATGGCTTCAGGCGGAAAGCCTTCCCGGTTCAGAACTTCAATCGCGGTTTGCAGGGCGCTGTGAAACGCAGGCAAAAGCGCCTGCTGGGTGAACAGATCGAGTTCGGCTTCTTGCTGAAATGTGAGTTCAACTGCGCCACGATGCAGCGCGCCCAGCGCTTTGGCCATCGCCAGCACGCGCCCCCATGCTTCACCTGATGCGTCCTGCCCGACAGAAACGAAACTGACAAATCCCTTACCGGCGACATAGCCCTCGCGCACCGCCGTACCGATGGCTTGTGGCGCGATCAGGACCATATCCACAAAAGCCGGGGGTTCGATGAAGCCAAAAGCCACATTAAACCCCGATGCGAAAACCAGGGTATCATTAGGGTGGAGATGCGGCGCAATATCTTGGAGGTATATTTTAGGCGCGATTTCGTCCGGCAGCATGACCAGTATCACATTTGATTGAGCGGTGGCGTCGGCAATGGCAGCCACCTCGAATCCATCCCGGTAAGCCTGGTCCGCATACGCATCACTGCGATTACCGATCAGGACCGGGAACGCGCTGTCCCGTAGATTGAGAGCAAACGGACGTCCCATATTGCCATAGCCAAGCACAGTAATTTGTTTATCCATCAGTAGACCCAGATTCGCATCCGAATCGCGGTAGATCATAGCCATGATTCTATTTATCCTTAACGTTGATTTTATCTCTTTAGGGTATCACTCTAGCGTGTCTAGGCGCACCTTGCCAATTTATTGCGCAACACACACGATTTACGCAACTCTACGCCATCAACTACGTATATCAAGTTAGTAGGGGCAACTGCCAGGTAGGGTATATATTGTGAGTCAAGAAAACGATGTCTTGTGGGTCCAACAAACGCTGGCCGGTGATCCACAAGCTTTTGGAGAACTGGTCCAACGTTACGAACGGGACGTTTTCAACCTGACATACCGGATGTTAAATAACCGGGGTGAGGCGGAAGACGCTGCCCAGGAAGCATTTTTACGCGCTTACTCTAATCTGGACCGTTACGATCAAAACCGGTCATTTAAAACCTGGCTCTTATCAATTGCATCTAATCATTGCATTGATCGGATACGGCGGCGGCGGTTAACCTGGCTTTCACTAGAGGAGCCATTACCACCCCATCCCGCCTTAACCAGCGATATACCAGGACCAGAAGAAGCGACGCTGTCAAACGAAAAGAGTATGCTGGTGCAGGAATTGCTGGACGAACTGCCGGCGGATTACCGGATGGCAGTGGTGCTGCGCTATTGGTACGACTATTCCTATGCCGAAATTGCCGATATGCTTGACACGACGGAAAGCGCCATCAAAAGCCGCTTGTTCCGCGCCCGGCAAGCGTTGGCGAAAGAATTGGAAGCCAAACCCGTGTCGTCGCTCAATCCCGCGATGGAAGGTTCGTAATCATGGCACGCGATGAACAACGTAATCAACAGCAGATGAACGAAGCGCTGGATCACTCACTTTCCGATGAGGAAATGGCAACCCTGCACGCGCGCATCGCCGCATCAGACGAAACGGCTGAACAATGGGATCATCTCCGCCAAACGGATGAATTGCTGCGCACGACGCCAATGGCGGAAGCGCCAGTGGGCTTTACAGATCGCGTCATGGCGATGATTGCTACAATGCCCTTGCCGGGATTTGCCAAAAAAAATCCTAGTGTGGGAATTGCTCTGGGGCTGCTGGTAGCAGGGTTATTCACTATCCCCGTCTTTTCGGTGGCGTTGCTGATCATTTTGAGCGTGATTACCAACCCCGGCGCGATTTTAACATTTGCTACCGCCTTGTTTCATGCTGCCGGTTATATCATCAGCCTGATCACAGACATTATCGGACAGATCGAATCGCGGGCGACGGGCACACCGGTCTTAATCGCACTGGTCACGACCATGATTCCGGTGACACTGTTATGGGGCTGGGTGCTTTGGAATTTGGTGGGCGGCGCACGCGGTTTATCCCGGCGCTCCAAATCATAGAGGATAGAAACCGGTATGGCAGGCTTATCGCACATTAAACGACGCAATCTGATCCTGATGGGCATCCTGGCATTTATCGCGCTCATCACGTCAGGTTGCTCATCGAAGTCAGGTGATGATGAGGGGTTTAGCCTGCGCCGCAGTTATACGCTGCGTAGTGGCACACAACTTCAGGGTGATCAGGTGGTACTGGCCGCCGATATTGAACTGGAGTCGGAGAGCCAGATTGCGGGCGATGTGACGCTCACGAGTAATGACATTACGCTCAATGGGACTATCACCGGGGATGTTGTCGCCGTGTCTGACAAGATGATTGTCGGGGCTGATGCCCATATTACGGGCGATCTGGTCGTGTGTGCCAAAGATTTCCAACTCAGTGATCAGGCCCAAATTGACGGGAAAGTCAAAGAAGAATGTACGGATAGCGGCACGGTGAGCGCCGCGAACGTGATCGAATCCGTGTGGAAAAGCTGGCGCGACAGTTCGCTGTTTCGCATCAGCAGCGTATTTGTCGGTTCACTGCTGTTTGGCGCATTAGCCGCTTTGAGCGCGTTAGCGTTTCCCGTGCCGTTGGTACGCATGTCGGAATCGGTGCAGCGTTCGCCGGTTCGTGCAGGTGGAATCGGTTTTTTGACGATCCTGGTCGCAGTTGGTTTGACGGTTGTTTATGTCATATCGCTGCTGTTGGTCCTGCCGATTGTGTTATTACCGTTTGTCATGGTGGGCTGGTTTGTCGTGATCCTCTTTAGTTTGTTGGGATGGGTTGCGTTGGCCGTACCGCTCGGTATTTACCTCATGCGCATGGTCGGCATGGACCGGCAGCCGCGCATGGTAGCGGCGGCAGTCGGTGGCATCGTTTTAGGTTTGCTGCTGCGTCTGTGGAGCATTTTCTGGTTCACCGCCTGGATCGGTGTGCTGGCGACTATCATTTTAGGTTCGATTGGTCTGGGGGCCGTGATTCTGACGCATGTGGGCACAAAACCCTATCCGCGCGCACGGCATAATCTGACTACCGCGCCGTGACGTGCATTTGATCGGACAAATTCGTTACGCTGCTTGTTCGTAAATAATAATCATCGCCACGAGAATCTCACGGGTAAAATTGTTCATGTGGTGCAGCATATCCCCCCACGATCCCGGTGAACGAGTTGCGTTGGTTTCGGCCATCTGGATCACTGCTTCGAGCAGAAAATCCGCGAAGTAAAAATACCCTTCCAGGGCTTGCGAAAGCGTTAATCCCTGTCGCTGCAACAGATCACCGTAAACCTGTCCAATTGCCTGTGCCGTTTTGAGTTCGGTTTTGCTGGCAGGATTTGCGAGATGGCGAATCAAGGCTTCCATCAGACGCAATCCCTGCTGGCGCATGATACTCCTCGCCTCAGTATTGAGGGTGCTGTACCAATCCTGCTCGGTAATTTTGTTCCGCTCTCCAATTTCCAGGCGCGCGCGACCTAACGCGCTTTGCACGACCATTTGCGCCTCAGTGGGTTGGGTGATGCGGTTCGAGTCCAGCCAATTTTGTAGATCAGAACGTCGAAACCGGCGGTGTCCGCCAGGGGTGCGGCGAAAGGGGAGTTCGCCCCGTTCGGCCCAATTGCGAATTGTGGCGGGATGGACACCGATGATTTCAGCAGCTTCACCCAGACTGACCCACTCAGATGTATTGCTCATAATTGCCTCGATGAATATATTAATGAACTCTCTACTATATTACAACATTTCCACCGGGTCTATATCCACAAACCACTCATCGGGCAGATCAAGCCCGGCCAGCAGCGCCGCCGGTTGCGCCGTGCGCACCACGATATGCCAGCGATACAGGTTGTTGCGCTTGGCGAAAAAACAGGGTGTCGGACCAATAATTTCGGTGGCGGTGAATTGTCCGGTTTCAATCCGTTGTTCCAGGCGCGTTTTAGCTTTTTCCGCTTCGAATTTGGCGCGATCCGGCGTGGTATACTGGAACACGATCCGCACTAAACGGCGGAAGGGCGGGTATAACTGCTCCTGGCGGTAGGCGATTTCCTGCCGGTAGAACGTGCCGTAATCATGTTCGGCGGCGGCTTGAATCGCGTAGTGTTCCGGCAGATAGCTTTGCAGCACTACGCGCCCGCCTAATGCCCCACGTCCGGCCCGGCCTGCGACCTGCGTCAATAGTTGGAATGTGCGTTCCCCGGCGCGATAATCCGGCAAGCCCAGCGCTGTATCCGCCGAGATGATGCCGACCAGCGTCACCTGTGGCAAATCTAACCCTTTGGCGATCATTTGCGTACCGATCAATACGTCGGCGTGGCGCTCGCTGAATTGGTGCAGAATGATCTCGTGCGCCTCGCGTCCGGTGGCTGTATCCCGATCCCACCGGATTGTTGTGGCATGGGGAAATTCCTTTTTTACGGCGGATTCAATCAACTGTGTGCCTTGCCCAAAATGTTTGATCCGTTGGCTGCCGCAATCCGGGCAGACGGTGAGTTGATCTTGCCGATAGTTACAATAATGACAGATCAGCGCATGGCGCGGGCTGTGGAAAGTCAACGGCGTGCTGCACCGGGGACACTGCGCAATATAACCGCAGTCACGACACATCACAAAAGTGGCGGTTCCGCGCCGGTTCAGAAACAAAATCGCCTGTTCGCCGCGTGCCAGAACCTCATTCAACGCAGTCTTGAGCATCCGGCTGAAAATGCTGCGATTCCCGGTGCGCAGTTCTTGGCGCATATCGACCACATGCACCGTTGGCAGTTCGGCGCTCACCGCGTCGGCGGCGTCAGTGGGATGGTAGCGGGCGCTTGGTGCATTGAGGCGGCGCGTTAATTCTGCGATTCGTTCACGGTGGGCGATGATGCGATCCGGCAGCGTGAGCAGCGTATACTCGCCGCGCTCGGCGCGGGCATACGTGACCACGTCCGGCGTTGCGCTGCCGAGCAGCACCGTTCCGCGTGTGATACGCATCAGTTGGATCGCTGTGTCGCGGGCATGATAATAGGGGGGCAAAATTGGCGGCGACTGTTTATAACTATCGTCGTGTTCCTCGTCCAGAATGACTAAACCCACATCCGGCAGTGGGACAAATAACGCTGAGCGCGTACCCACGATCACATGAATTTCGCCCATTCGTGCGCGCCGCCACGTATCATAGCGTTCGCCGGGGGCGAGTTCGCTGTGGACGATGGAGACACGATCTGGGAAACGCGCCGCAAAGCGCCGGACGGTTTGCGGCGTCAGCGCGATTTCGGGGACCATGACAATCGCCTGTCGCCCCTGCGCCAAAACGCGCTCAACGGCGTGCATATAGATTTCTGTCTTGCCGGAACCGGTCACGCCATGCAGCACAAATACACCCGATTCATCCGGTGAAGGCGAAATATCCCCCCAGTGCACCGTATCCATGTACTGACGGACTTTGGCCCACACCGCCGCCTGATCGTGGGTGAGGGGGGGCGCAACGGTGGGCACAAAATCGCGCTCGATGAGGGGATCGCGCCAGACATCAGCTTCGCCAAACGTGATCAAGCCGTCATCTTCTAAGCGATTGAGCCGGGTCTGATCTGCGCCAGTTGTTTCCTGTATAGTTTTGATGTCCACCGCTTCGGACTGCTGCGCCAGAAAATTTAGCACATCGAGATAGGGTTGGCTGCCGCGTAGGTCAATCGCCCGCGCGGGAACGTTTTCCGGCGGGATCGCCAGGACAATTGTGGTCGGATCAGTCCACTTATTAACTGTGCCCGCTTTTTCCAGGGGACGGATCGCGTTTGCGTTCAGGTCTTTGAACGGGAGGCGATCCTCGGCGGCTAACAGCGTTTCGAGCGCCTCGGTTTGCGCGGGGGCGCGCTTATAATCGCCTTTATCCAGGCTGGCCCGCACAATCTCACGGGGCAGCGCCAGTTCAACCCATGTTTCGCGCGAGGTTTGCTCCAGATCGCCGGATTCGACAAGCGCCTGAATCGGCCCATCCGAACAATCCACCATCGCCATGAGTTCATTTTTTTCCATGCGATGTTCTGGTGCGGCCAGCAGCACGTCTAGAATATTGGCTTGCTGCGAATCCGTGCCGAGGCGTGGCGCAATATCCGGTACACGTTCCGGTGGAATGGTGAGGCGTACCGTCCGGGTGGTCTTGGGTTTGACGGTAGGCTCGCCCAAAACCGGGTCTTTGCGCACAATTTCTTTGCGAACCAACGCATCCAGTGAACTTTGCCAGCGTTTATGGGGAAAGGCGTGCTCAATTTGCCGCCGCCGCAAGGGACCGCGTTTTTTCAGCAGATCGATGATGCGCTGCTGCGCGCCGGATTTAACCGTGATGGTGTCATCTGTCAGTGTATAGAGGAAATCACCACGTTGAGCCAGACCGGGCGGCAGCATCAGCCACAGACACAAGCCAAGCGGCGTCTGGGTTTGCTCGGCCAGCCATGCCGCTAATGCGATCTGCGTCGGCGTGACGACAGGCTCAGGATCAAGCCGTTCCAGGATCGGTTTTGTGATCGGAATCGGTGCGCCCTCGTGCAGCGCGATGACAATGCCGGTCGTGTGCGCTGTGCCAAACGATACTTTGACCAGATGACCCGGCACGATCTCGCCGGAAAATTCCGGTGGGATGTGATAGTGAAAGGTTTGGCTGACGCGGCGATTAACGGCTATTTCGGCAAACATGAGATCGGGTTACACCGTTTCGCTTTCGTAAAATACAGCCGCGCCATAACCCACAACGGAACTACCATCTCCTCGCGCGTCGCCCACGCCGTAATTGACCACCTGGGCCGAATTTGCGCCTAACGCCCGCGCCGCGATCATGATGGTAGCAATGGCTCCATGCCCGCACGCGATCTTGCGCCCCTGGGCCTCGGCCTGAATCACACGCGCTGGATCGTAGTCATTCACGGCGTCAAGCACCTGTTGATCGTATTGTTTGGCAACTGTTTGTGGGTAAAAATGTGATAAGTCCGAACTGGCGACCAGCAGCGCTTTTTGATCCTTGAGTATTTCGGCTAGGACTGCGCCTAATTCCTCTGCCATTGTCAGCGATTGATCGAGCAAAGCTAACGGAATCAAGCGGAAATCACTCTCTAAGGCGCGTTGCAAAAACGGTAATTCAATTTCCAGGCAATGTTCGGGATCATTACGCACCGCTTCAAGCGGAAACGTTTTGCTTAACGTTGCCAGCGCCGCCCGATCAATTGGGACGAGTCCTAATGGCGTTTGGTAAGCGTCATGCTTCGCTGTAACAATCGCAGTAGAATAGAAATGGTGCGAAGGACCGATCAACGCGACAACATCGATCTCCA
>JAFGJA010000407.1 GCA_016929355.1 Anaerolineae bacterium
CACGATCTGATCCCGCAAGCGGTGGAACGGGGCGCGGTGGCGGTGGTGGGTGAAGCTCCGCCGGACTCCGTCAAGTGCCCGATCCCCTATGCGCAAGTGGTTGATGGGCAGATGGCGCTTGGCCCCTTAGCGGCGGCGTATTACGATCATCCCGCGCGTAAATTGGTCGTGATCGGTGTCACGGGCACGGATGGCAAAACGACTACCTGCGCGCTGCTCTACAGTATTTTGCGCGCGGTGGGTATCCGCACCGGGATGCTGTCAACGGTCAGCGCGGAGATCGGGGATGAATCGCTGCCCACAGGCTTGCACGTCACCACGCCGCCTGCGCACGAAGTCCAGATGTATCTGGCGCGCATGGTTGGGGCAGGGCTGACGCATGTCGTGTTAGAGGCGACTTCGCACGGGTTGGCGCAAGGGCGTGTCAACGGCGTGGATTTTGATGTCGCAGTGCTGACCAACGTCACGCATGAGCATCTTGATTTTCACGGCACATGGGAGCAATACCGGCGGGATAAAGCGCGCCTGTTTGAGATGGCGGCCTCTACCACACGCAAACCGGGCGTAGCGAAAGTTGCTGTGATCAACGCGGATGATCCGAGTGTGGATTTGTTCCGGCATCTGGCCCAGCATACCGGCGCTGGGGTGGATCGCGTGATCACCTATTCGATTGATCCGGTGGCGGTGGTTCCGGTGGACGTTCACGCGGCAGATGTGGAATACGGCCCTGATGCGACGCGCCTGATGGTGGTCGGGCCGGACCAACTCAAGCAGCAGATCACGAGTCATCTGGTCGGGCCGTTCAATGTATCGAATATGCTGGCCGCGATCAGCGCCGCGAGCGCCGCACTGCTGGACGGGCGTCCCGCCGCGTGTGATGCGGAGTGTTTGCGGCAAGGTGTTTATGATGGTATTCGTACCATGAAACCCATTCCGGGCCGGATGGAGCGTATCGACGCGGGACAGGATTTTCTGGCGCTGGTTGATTTTGCGCATACGCCCAATGCGCTTAAACGGGCGCTCGAAGCTGCGCGCACCATGATCCCCGCCGATAAGCGCGTGATCGCCATCTTCGGCAGCGCGGGCTTGCGGGATCGGGAAAAGCGCCGCCTGATGGCGGAGATCGGTGCAGAGTTGGCGGATCGCGTCGTCCTGACCGCCGAAGACCCGCGCACGGAATCGCTTGGCGGCATCCTCAACGAAATGGCGCAGGGCTGTCGCAGCCGGGGCGGGATCGAGGGTGAAACGTTCTGGCGCATGATGGATCGCGGGCGCGCGATTGAGTTTGCGTGTTCGCTGGCGCGGCGCGGCGATCTGGTGATCGCGTGCGGGAAGGGTCACGAGCAGAGCATGTGTTTCGGCACGACGGAATACGAGTGGGATGATCGCGTGGCGATGCGCGGCGCATTGGCGGGGAATCCGGTCTTGACGCTGCCCACCGCGAAGATTCAAGATGGGAACACGAATCCGCGCCTGCCCCCGTATGATAAGGATTAACCTCACCCCCCGGCCCCCTCTCCACGCATGGCGAGGGGGAGTCGGGTCAAGCGTCAAGTCCCTCTCCGCTTGCGGGGAGGGGTAAACTAAAAGTGCAGAGGTAGTGTTTAGGTTGCGGTGAGCAAATTTTTTGTGAAAAACTCGCACCCCGTCAGCGTGGCTGGGCAAAGTTTGCTATAATGATCTCGCATTCATAGGTCATTAAAGGACGGTTATTATGCGCAACTTTCTGAAATGGCTGGTTCCCAGCGTGATTTTATCGAACCTCACCTTTGGGTATCTTGATCCCGGCAGTGGCAGTTTTATCATTCAAATCCTGGTCGCGGGACTCTTTGGCATGTTGTTGTCGATCAAGATGTTCTGGCATCAGATCATCGGTATATTCAAGCGTAAACCCGCCGATGCCGAGATCGAACCGCCCGACGAATCGACGCCTACTGCCTGAGCATGACGATGCCATCTTCACCACATTCGATCCAACCCGCCTCTTTCCGTGATCCAAGCGGGTTTATTTTTTGGCGTGACACGACCTTGCTGCGACAGGTGAATACGGTCTACCAGCCCCACTACGATCAGTTGATGGCGTCGGGCCTGTACGATGAACTGGTCAAAGCCGGGTTGCTCATCCCGCATACCGAAGTTGATCGGGCGTTGGCGGCTGTGCCGGATAGCGCCTATAAGGTGCTGCAACCGCAGCCGATTCCGTTCATTTCCTATCCGCATGAATGGAGTTACAGCCAACTGCGGGACAGCGCATTGGTCACGCTGGAAATACAAAAACGCGCGCTGGCGCATGGCATGACGCTCAAGGACGCGAGCGCCTATAATTGCGCCTTGTTCGAGGGTCGCCCCCGGCTGTTGGATACGCTGTCGCTTGAGCAGTACGAACCCGGTTCGCCCTGGATCGCGTACCGGCAGTTTTGCCAGCATTTTCTGGCTCCCCTGGCCCTGATGCGTTACACCGATGTGCGGCTGAACCAGCTATTTACCACCAATATTGACGGTATCCCGCTTGATCTGGCGTCGAAGTTGCTGCCGATGCGCTCCAATTTCAATCTGGCGATTCAGGTGCATATTCACATGCACGCCAAAAGCCAGCGCCGCTATGCGGGGCGCAAGGTGGAAACTCGCCAACCGAAAGTTTCACAGCAAGCGCTGCTCGGCATGATCGACAACATGGAATCCGCCATTCGCAAATGGCACTGGAATCCGGCGCATACCGCCTGGGCTGACTATTACGATCAGGATAGTTACACTGATCCGGCCTTTGCCCATAAACGCCAGGTGGTCGCGGACTATATCGCGCAGGCATCCCCGGCGAGTGTGTGGGATTTGGGCGGCAATACGGGCGAATTCAGCCAGCTTGCCAGCCAACACCAGATTCTGACGGTTTCGATGGATTTTGATCCCGGCGCTGTCGATTTGAATTACCGGCAGATGATCGAAACCGGTGATACGCACCGTTATCCCCTGGTGATCGATCTCACTGCGCCGACCCCGGCTATCGGTTGGGCGAATCAGGAACGTGACTCGCTGGTTGCGCGCGGTCCGGCTGATATGGTCTTCGGGCTGGCGCTGATTCACCATCTGGCGATTGCTAACAATGTGCCATTACCGCGCCTGGCTGCGTTTTTCGCCAGCCTCAGTCGTTGGGCCGTGATCGAATTTGTGCCCAAAAGCGATCCCAAAGTGCAAACCCTGCTGGCGAATCGGGCTGATATTTTCCCCGATTACACGCAGGCGGGGTTTGAGGCCGCGTTTGCCCCGCTTTTTAGCGTCGTGCAAAAAACGCAAATTCAGGATTCGCAGCGCTGGCTTTACCTGTTGCGCACAAAGGATTAGGTATGACATCCCGATCCAAGCCGGTAGTGCCCCCGCCGCCGATCTATATCTGGTTGTTTGCTGCCTATCCCATTCTCGAAATTTACGCGCAGAATATCGGGTTGTTGGCGGCACAGGATATGCTGATCGCGTTGGGCGTCGCGTGGGGCGTGGTGACGATTATTTTTCTCGTGTTGCAGCGCCGCATCAAGAATCCAACCCGCGCCCCGGTCATCACCTTGCTGCTGATCGCGCTCTTTTTCTCGTATGGACACATTTATAATGTGGTGCTCCAGTGGCTTGATCGCAGCGAATCGCTGCATCTGGTGTGTTTTCCGGCGGCGCTGCTGGTTTTTGGCGGGGCGCTGTATGTAGCGTGGCAAAAGTCGCGCGTGCTGTATAAAGCGGCGGCGTATCTCAACTTGACCGCGATTATTCTGGTGGCTTTTCCCGTCGCCAAAATTGCGGATTTTATCTATTACGAAGCCACTGCCGAGATCGAAGACTTGCCGGTAGTCACGCTCCAACCGAACGCCAGCGCTGCGCCGCCCGATGTGTATTACATCATTTTGGATGGCTACTCGCGGGCCGATTGGCTCGAAACATGGTATGGCTTTGATAACACCGCCTTCCTCGACGAACTCACTGCGCGTGGGTTTTACGTGGCGGATCGCAGTTGTAGCAATTATATCCAGACGCAGCTCTCGCTTCCATCCGGCTTAAGTATGGCCTACATCAACCCGGCGAACGCAGGTCGATTGACCGGGGGCAAAGGCGGCCAATATCTACGCAGCTATATCAAGCAAAATAACCGGGTTGTACAGGCGTTTCGTTCACTGGGCTATACGACCATCCATTTTGCCACCCATTTTTCGATCACCGCTTATAATCCCGGCGCAGATGTGTTAATCGATTTTGGCCCCTCAGGATCATTCGTGACAACGGAAGGGGATGCCACAGATCGCTATTGGAATGCGCTGCTGCCGACGACGCTCTACAGTCCCTTTTTCACGTATGATGATGTGCTGAAAAATAACACCTATTCTCCCTGGAATCCCCATCGTGTGTTAATGAGTTTGGCTGAACTCAAAGCTATTGCAACCCGGCCCGAACCTACCTTCACTTTCGCGCACATTATCAAACCGCACGATCCCTACTCCTTTGATCGGGCGGGGAACATCGTTGACGATCTGGCCGGTTGGATACCGGAAACGGATATCGACCTTGCTCCTGACGACCAGCGCTATATCGAGCAGGTGTTGTTTGTGAATACCCAGATACTCGACGTGATCGATACGATTCTGGCGGCGTCAGACGAGCCACCGATCATTGTTATCCAGGCCGATCACGCCTGGGATGGGCGGTTATCCCTCAACAGTACGCCGCGCATCGAACGCTTCCCGATTCTGAATGCGTACCTTGTGCCGGATGTGGTTAAAGACCAACTCTATCCTTCAATTTCACCGGTCAATTCGTTCCGCGTGATTTTTGATGCGTATTGGGGCACGGATTTGGGACTCCTTGAGGATGCCAGTTACGCTTCTAAATACGAAAAACCGTTTGCCATGACCCCCTTGTCCGAAGAGATGCACGCTACATGGTGTGCTGAGTAGATTGACCTTGCTATGACATCTAATTCACCACGCAAGCAACCGCCGCCGATTTATGTGTGGCTGTTTGCTGCTTATCCCATCATCGAACTGTACGGGCGCAATATTGATCTGCTCGCCGGGCAGGAAGTGCTCATCGTGTTGGCGCTGGTGCTGCTGGGCGTATCAGTGATTTATGGCGCATTACGGCGGTGGACCAAATCGCCAACGCGCGCGGCTCCCCTGACCCTGTTGATAACCGCCCTCTTTTTCTCTTACGGCCATGTGCATACGCTGCTGCTACAACAGCTTAACCGAACCGAATCGATGCACCTGATCTGTTATCCGGCAGCGTTTATGGTGTTTGGCTTGATGGCCTATTTTGTCTGGAAAAAGCATCGCACACTGCACAAAGCCATCGCCTATTTTAATCTGACGGCGATCATTTTGCTGGCGATCTCCGTCGCCAAAATTGCCGATTTTCTTTATTATGATACATTGACTAAAACCGAAACGCTGCCCCCGGTCACAGTTGCGCTGGATGCCAGCGAAACGCAGCCGGATGTGTACTACATTATCCTGGATGGCTACTCGCGCGGGGATTGGCTGGAAACGTGGTTTGGTTTTAACAACGATGACTTTTTGCAGGAGTTAACCGCACGCGGGTTTTACATCGCGGATCGCAGTTGCAGTAACTATATTCAGACGCACCTGTCAATCCCGTCGGTGTTGAGTATGGCCTATATCGAACCCACTCACGCGAGCAACCTGAGCGAGATCAGAAGCCTTAGATACATGAACAGCTATGTCCGGCAAAATAACCGGGTGGGGAATGTTTTTGAGGCGCTGGGCTATACGACGATCCATTTTGCCACGCATTACTCGATCACGGCGTATAATCACGATGCCGATGTGGTCATTGATTTTGGCCCCTCAGGATCATTCATCACCGATCATGCTGATGCAACTGAACCGTATTGGAATGCCTTGCTGCCGACCACGCTTTACAGTCCCTTTTTCACCTATCAAGACGTGCTGGCTGGCGACATCTATAGCTACCGGAGTCCGTACCGCGTGTTGATGAGCCTGGACGAACTCAAGGCGATTCCTGAGTATCCCGAACCGACTTTCACCCTGGCGCATATCATCAAGCCGCACGATCCGTTCAGTTTTGATCGAGATGGCAATATTGTTGACGATCACCCCGGTTGGATTCCCGAAACTGACATGGGCATTTCACGCGGGAACCAACGGTATATCGA
>JAFGJA010000408.1 GCA_016929355.1 Anaerolineae bacterium
AAGCGGACTGTCCGCCGGGATCGCTTGCCCCGCCAAATGCTTGCTCACCACCCCCTCACGGTCCACCGCCTGCGCTAACGCAATGCGCGCGCGTGGATTATTCGCCGCTTCCACGCGATCCCAGTTATAGATCAATATCCCCACCTCTGGTTGGACCGTCGTATACAGACTCAAGCCGGGGATTTGTTGGGCGGCGCTCTGCCATGCCGAGGGAATCACGCTGATGCTGTTCACTTCCCCCTGCCGGTAAGCGTTCAGCGCCAGTTCCGCATTAGGAAATGTACGAAACACGATCCGGTCCAGCGCATAACCGGCGGCTCCTTCGGGACGTTGGCGATACACCGGGGCAACCCGCAGTTGAATCCCGTTAATTTGTCCGTCCGCCGCCGTCAGCGTTTCGATCTGATAGGGGCCGGTCCCAATCGGAGCGAGGTTAAATGGATGTTGGGCCAATTGATCGGCGGGCGTATTCATGAGCACATGCGCGGGCACAATCCCGATCCGCAGTTGATCGGGGAACGAGGCGAGCGGTTGTGTCAGCCGGAAGCGCACCACGTAGCGCGCCAGCAGATCCACTTCAATCGTGCGCCAAAATTCGTACAATTCCGTCGCACCAGGAAACAGGGGATCGGACAGCAGATTAAACGTAAACACCACATCAAGCGCGGTGAAGGGTTCGCCATCTTGCCATAACACATCATTCCGCAGCACAAAAATGTATTCCAATCCATCCGGCGTCACCGCCCATGTTTTCGCTAATTGGGGGATAATTTCGCCGTATTGGTTGGTGGTGGTCAATCCTTCGAAGATCAGGGCTGTGATGTCCCGATCCACCACGTTATAGGTCGCCAGCAAGGGATTCAGTTTGCGAATAGTGCCAATCAGCGCTTCGACCAACACATTTTCCGGTGTTGCCTGCGCGGTATCGTTCGCCGCTTGCAAACGATGATCCGCCGGAATCGCCATCATCAAGATACTGCCACCCATGATCAAAACCAACAACCAGCGTAATCCCTGATTCATGACCCTCTCCTAAAAAACAAAACGAGGTGTTCTGCGTGATCACAAAACACCCCCCATGATGGTTATTGCACCGCTTATGGTGTCGAAATTCAAGCCGGTTCTGCGCTGAAACCGCCTGTTAGATTTTCTGAATGAGCAGTTGGATAATCGCGTTGCCCAAAAAAGCTATCGACAGGCCCACTGTGATATTGAACAGTGTTTTTTCCAGACCGCGCCGGGTCTTGGTGATCCCCATGCTATCGCCACCACCGAACAACCCACCTGCACCCGACGTGGAACCGGCTTGCAGGATGATCACGGCGATCAATGCGGCTGATGTAAAAATCTGAATGAATTGCAAGGCGTCTTGTACGGTCATACGTCAAATTTTCTCCTCGATAGGTCAAGCGGAGCGATTATAGCACGTTGACGCCAACTCGCAAGGGTCTTTAGCGGTCTTTCAAATATCTCACTCTTTTTGTACACTTGAGAAAAGAAGCTCCCGCCATTTGTTAGAGAAGGAATCGATTTTATGACGGAATGGGAATCTCTAGCCGGCTGGACCGATCAACTCATTCAATTTGCCCATCGTGGTCAGGCGCTAGCGATTGGCATTTTTGATGCAGCAGGCAAGCCCCATTATCTTAATGAAGGTATGCAGCGTGTCCTCGGCCATGTGGGTGACGCGGGTATCACGCTGTTTGATTATCTGACAGTCCCGCCCACCGCTTCACCCGATCAGCCTGTTTATGCCGGATGGCTGACCTTCGAACGGCCAGCGTTACCCCCCATCTCCCTACGCGGTGAAATTTGGCGGCGCGCGGGTCAGATCGTGATCATCGCTGAAAGAGGTGGCGACGAGTTACAGACCCTCAATGATCAGATGTTGGCCGAAACAGCGAAACGCAAACAGATTGAACAGACAGTGCAGGCAAGCGAAGAACACCTGCGCCAAATCATTATGAATAATGTCGATGGTATTATCATCGTCGATCAAGCTGGTGTTTTACAATTCGTGAATCCGGCGGCAGAAACATTGTTCAAGCGCAAAGCCGCTGATCTGGTGGGTACGTTGTTTGATTTTCCACTCACCAGCGATATTGTCGAGCTGAAAATCGAGCGTGGGCCAGACGATATGGTATGGGCGGAAATGCGGGTGGTGGAACTGGTATGGCAGCAGCAAAATGTCTCTTTAGCCTCCTTGCGTGACATCACCGCCCGCAAATCCACCGAAGAAAAGCTCGTGAACATCACGTATGATCTGGGCGAACGAGTCAAAGAGCTAAACTGCCTCTATGGTATCTCACATCTGGTTGAAACACCGGGGATCAGTCTGCATGACATGCTGCAAAGCACAGTTAATCTGATTCCTCCAAGTTGGCAGCAACCGCCATTAACCTGCGCCCGTATTACGTTAGACGATCAGGTTTTCCAAACCGATAATTTTAGCGAAACGGCATGGCGGCAGACTCGACCGATCGAGGTTCACGGACAACCAGCCGGGCGGATTGATGTTTATCACCTGACAGATCCCTCTAAAGGTGCTGAAACACCGTTTTTGCCGGAAGAGGATGGCTTACTTCATGCCATAGCGATCCAACTCGGCAACATCATCGAACATAAACGCAATCAAGCCGCCTTAGCCTATGAATCCACAATCAATGCAACAGTGGCGAATTTATCAGAAACCTTGTTACAGGCCCATTCGTTTAGTGATATATCGAATCTGGTGCTGGATACCGCCCGCGATCTGACCCAAAGCCAATTCGGTTATGTGGGCTATATCGAGCCGCAAACCCATTATCTGATCTCCCCCACCTTGACCCA
The DNA here is from genome assembly GCA_016929355.1 of Anaerolineae bacterium. Classification (GTDB taxonomy): domain Bacteria; phylum Chloroflexota; class Anaerolineae; order Aggregatilineales; family Aggregatilineaceae; genus JAFGJA01. The sequence goes on from JAFGJA010000408.1 coordinate 2,830, forward strand.
TGACATTTGGGATCAATGCCAGGTTGATGATAAGAACTTTGTGTTTAAAGAGTGGGGTGGCTTGTGGGGCTGGGTCTTGGAAAACAAACAGTCCATGCTGACCAATACACCCGCCGCCGATCCCCGTTCGAGCGGGACTCCCAAGGGACATTTGCCCATTAAGCGTTTCCTCTCGGTCCCCGCCTTGATCGGAGAAACATTGGTGGGGCAAATTGCCCTGGCAAACGCCAAAGCCGACTATACCCGGCAAGACCTGCTCCTGGTTGAACGATTGGCTGTCTTATTTGCCATTGCGATCCAGCGCAAAACGTCTGAAGAAGCGCTGCGCCAGCATGCCGCCGAACAAGCCGCCCTCTATGGCATTGCCGCCGCCGTGACAACCTCTCTCAACCCGGATGAGTTAGGCGCAATCGCGCTGGATGTCGCCTTGACTGTGTTGGATGCCGATGCCGGTTGGATCACCTATTTTTCGTCGTCAAACTGGGAACAAACAGGGCGCGTTGTCGCCCGGCGCAGCCTGCTTGATCATGTTGAAATCCACTCCTTGCCACAATGTCAGACCTGTGAGCCACTGCAACAGCCCAATACAATGACCATGATGCCCATCCCAATGTGTCCATTGGCCAAGTCGTTTGGTATGACGGAGCTGCCGGGCAATTACATTTGCACCCCCTTGATCGCCAGTGGCGAAACATTAGGGATGCTCACCTTGATCTGGCAGCGTTCGGAGCGGGATTTTGCGACAAACCAACTCATTCTGCAAACCATCGGCCACCAGATCGGCATGGCGCTGCACAATGCGCAGCTTTATCACGCCGCGCGCCAGGTGGACCGGCTGCGCATTTTGAACGAACTCGATGATGCCTTGATCGATGCCGCGCTCGAACCAGAAACGTTGATGCGCGCCACGTTGCAACACCTGGTGAATGCGGTCAATGCCTCAATGGGGGCGCTCATTATGCCCGAAAATGAACTCATGACGTTAAACATCATCATGCCGGGCGAGCATTGGATCGAGGCCGAAGTATCCGAAACATTCATGGCGCGCTGGCAGCCGCTCTGGGCACAAATGTACCAGCAAAAACAAGTCATTGGGTTCGATGATCCGGGCGTGACGGCGATCCCCGCTTTGCAGCAAGACCTCACCGAATTTTGGGGCAAACACGGGCTGATCGTCCCAATCGCTGATGGGCGGGAATTGCGCGCCCTGTTGGTGTTAGGCGGGCGTCCCTCAAAACAACCGTTTGGCGATGAAGATCGCGCGCTGGTTCTCACGGCAGCCAGCCGGTCCAGTCAAGCGATTCGCAACGCCCAATTATACAAATCGGAGCAGCACCAACGCCGGTTAGCCGAAGCGCTGCGCGATACGGCGGCGGTCATCAACAGCACCCTCAATTTTGATGACGTGCTGGATCGCATTTTGCGCCTGGTGGGGCAGGTTGTACCGCATGATGCAGCAACAATCTTATTGGTCGAAGGGTCATTTGCCCGTGTCGTTCGCTGCACCGGCTTCGCCGAACGCGGGATGGAAGAAACCATCATGGCGCAGCAATTTTCAGTGACCGACTACCCTGGTTTTAGCTATATGTACCAAAGCGGCAACCCCATCCTCCGCCCTGATGTGTTAGAGGCCCATGACTGGGTTGAAGTGCCGGGTGTTGAATGGGTGCGCTCGTTCGTCACCAGCCCTATCAAAATTGAAGGTAAAGTGATTGGCTTTCTGAGCGTGGACAGCGCGACCCCCGGTGCGTTTACCGTGAAGGATGTGGACCAATTACAAGCTTTTGCCCATCAAGCCGCCGTTGCGATCCAAAACGCCCGCCTGTACGATCAACTCAAATCCTCTTTAGCCGCACGCGAACGAACCCAGGCGCAGTTAGTCCACAGCGAAAAAACCGCCGCGTTGGGCCGCCTTACTGCCTCGATTGCGCACGAGATCAATAACCCGATTCAGGCCGTTCAGGGCTGTGTCACCCTGGCCCAGACGGAATGGGCGAACGTCGCACCGCAGATCGCCAACGATAAACATCGCCACAAACTGAACCGGTATTTAGGCGTAGTCGAAGAAGAAATTGACCGTATCGCGGCTATTGTTAAACGAATGCGCGATTTTTACCGTCCCGCCAGAGATACATTCCAGCAAACCGATGTCCACCGCGTCTTAGACAGCGTGATCGCCCTCGTGGATGCGCAACTGCGTCACAGCGCTATTACGCTCGAAAAGACATTACATAACCAACTGCCATTGATCGAAGCCAACCCCGATCATCTCAAGCAAGTGTTCTTAAACCTGATCCTGAATGCTGCCGATGCCATGCCCCAGGGGGGCACACTCTATATCCAGACCGGGCGCACTCACATCCAATACCAGAGTCTATACACGCTGGCAATGGAAGTGAAACAGCCCGCCGTTCAAATTACCTTTCGGGATACAGGGGAAGGCATCGCGCCCGCCATCTTTGAGCACCTCTTCGAACCCTTTTTTACAACGAAATCACAAGGATCGGGCTTGGGCTTGTCCGTGAGTTACAGTATCATTGAAGCGCATCACGGCCAGATCAGCGTGACGAGTCCACCCAATACCGGCGCGTCATTTACCGTTTTGCTGCCCGTCAAACAACCCCATGACGACGCTCATAATTCTTTCCAAGCGGAGGTTCCGAAAATAACCTGATGAGAAAAATCACTGTTTTACGCTGTGTTTTGCTCTGCGTTTTACTCATGTCTGTCACCCTGCTGTCCGCCCACGCCCAGGATGATGCCTTTACGTTGACCGTTATGCACACCAACGATGTCCATGCGACCTATGATCCCGACAGAGATGATCGCGGAGGCGCAGCGCGGCAGGCTGCTGTCGTGAAAACCATCCGCGCGGAAGTGGACCATTCCTTGCTGGTCGATAGTGGGGATCGTTTCACCGGTTCAATGTTCCACAGTTTTTACCAGGGCTGGGACAGCGCCCAGGTCATGAACCAACTCGGTTATGATGCAATGGTGCTGGGCAGTTATGAATTCACACACGGCGCTGAACTGCTCGCGAACTTTCTTGAACTCCTGGAATTTCCGGTAGTCGTCGCCAATGCGGACTTTGGCGCGTCTGATTTATTGGAAGGGAAAACATCCGCCTACACAACCTTTACGTTTGATGGCGAGATCGTCGGTGTGATCGGGGTGACGCAGGGCGATTCGCGGATTCGGCCTATCCCCAACATCGAATTTGACACCGATTATGTGGGTGTGATTCAACGCGAAGTCGATGCACTCACCGCGCAGGGCGTGAACAAAATTATCCTGCTTTCCCACCTGGGCTATTTCACCGATCTGGATATTGCGACCCAACTGGCTGGGGTTGATCTCATTGTGGGCGGCGATAGCAACACCTTGTTGAGCAATACCCTGCCCGACGCTGAAGGCCCCTACCCGGCGGTGATGCACAACTTGACGGGCGAACCGATTCTGGTGGTGCAGGCGTGGCAGCAAGGGCGCGTCCTGGGGCGGTTGGATATGGTCTTTGATGCGAACGGCGTGCTGACCGAATGGGATGGTGACGCTATTTTACTCAACAGCGAGATCGAAGACGATCCCGATATGGTCGCGTTGATCGAGGAACTGCGCGCGCCGCTTCCCGACTTCCTGGATCAAGTGATCGGCACAACCGAGGTGCTGCTCGATGGCGATCAGGATACCGATAAATGCCGCTATGAAGAATGCAATATCGGCAACCTGATCACGGATGCTATGCGTGATGTAACCGGCGCGCAGATCGCCTTCCAGAACGGCGGTGGGATTCGCGCCAGCATCGAACCCGGCGAAATCACAGTAGGCGATGTATTAGCAGTTGTCCCGTTCAACAACACCTTTGTGATCTTCGAGATCAGTGGCGACGACATGATTGCGGCACTGGAAAACAGCGTGTCGCGGGTTGAGGCCACCGAAGGGACGGGTCGCTTTTTGCAAGTTTCCGGTTTGCGTTTCACCTGGGATGGTAGCCAACCGGTCGGGCGGCGCGTAGCTAGCGTGGAAGTGTTGAACAAAAATGGAACCTACGAAACCCTCGACCCGGATGAAGTGTACACCGTTGTCACCAATGATTACCTGTACGCGGGCGGGGATGATTACACCATGTTCGCCAACGGCGTCGATAACTTCGACTTTGGGCGCACGCTGGATGAAATTGTACGCACCTATGTGGCAAAAATCAGCCCGATCAACATCGCCGACTCCGAGGGGCGGATCAAACGGTTGGATCGTTAGAGTATGTTAGTGTCGTAGGGGTAGGGCTTGCTCTACCCCACGTTACTCGCACGGATCAAGCCGGTACTGATCGCGTTCATCACACGTCAGATCGCGCACATAACGATGGGTTTTGATCCAGTCTAAAAGCGCGGCATTAGAAACCGGCCACAGTCGCAGCATCCCATCCACTGAAGCGGACAAGGCATAATTGCTATCCGGCAAAAATTGCAGCGCTGACAGTGTATCATTGTGGCCTCTATCCTGCCGGATGATTTGGGCCGTGAGCGCGTCCCACAACACGACGCGCCGGTCCCGCGAACCAGATACAACCAAGCGCCCATCCGGGCTGAAGGCGATGGCGGTGATCCAGTCGGCATGACCATCCAGGAACCGACGTACCAGTGTACCATCGGCCACATTCCACAAAAACAGCGTTTTATCCACCGATCCCGATAAGACGTAACGCCCATCCGGGCTGAACACCACATCCATAATCGGGCCGCGATGCCCGCGCAGCACATGCTGCGCCGTACCCGTTGCCACATCCCACACCACCAGCGTTTGATCCTCTGCCCCAGACACCGCCAATGTGCCATCGGGACTGAACGCCACCGCATTCACCGCGTTGGTATGCGACGTGGCAAAAGTGCGAATCGGCTCGCCGGTTGCCATGTCCCATAAAATTACATCCCGGTCCCGCGAGCCGGAAAGCGCCTGGGTTCCATCCGGGCTAAAAGCTACATCATTGACATCATTCGTGTGCCCCCGTAAGGTATGGAGCGTTTCGCCGGTTGCCACATCGATCAGCGTAATGGTACGATCCGTCGAAGCTAACAAAGCCTGCGTGCCCGCCCGATTCACCGCCGCCGCCGTGATTGTGCCCGCATAGGCGGTTTCGTCCGCGTGATAGACTGACGTGAATCCCGTCGCCACATCTGCGTGGGACAACTCAATATACCCGTCATTCAACGCCGTAATCGCGTGCGTGCCATCCGTGCTGAACGCAACCGCGTCATACCCGGCATGAGTCGTCCCGCGCGCCAGTTCAATATCATACGTCGCTGGCCAAACACGCAACGTCGTATCATTTGATGAGGACACGAGGTAACGCCCATCCGCGCTAAAAGCGACATCACTGATATAGAGTGGATGGCCTTCATAACGCTGCACCGGCTGCCCTAAAAACACATCCCACAGAATCAGGCTGTTATCGGTTGATGCCCCGGCAAACTGGTTCCCCGCGCCGGATACCGCTTGCAATCCATCCGAGCTAAACGCCACGCTGTTGACACGCTCAGTATGGCCCGCAAATTGGTTAACCATCGCATAGGAGCGCGCGTCCCATAAAATCAGGGTCATATCGGAGGAAGCCGACAGAATATAGGTTCCAGCCGGGCTGAAAGCCACATCATTCACCGCATCGGTATGGCCCTCCAACCGCGCGACAACTTCGCCGGTGGCGACATCCCAGACAATGAGCGCATTATCGGCGGAACCGGAAACTACCTGAGTCCCATCCGGGCTAAAAGCAACACTGGTCACACGCTGCTCATGGCCTGCGGTCTGGACGCCAAAATGCCGGATGGTTTTACCCGTCACCGCATCCCACAAAATCAGGCTCCGGTCACGCGATCCCGATACGATCTGCGAGCCATCGGGACTAACCGCCACCGCGAACACATCATCGGCATGACCGATCAAGGTCAGGATCGCGTTGCCAGTGGTCAAATCCCACACGATGACGGACTGATCATCTGAGCCAGACACGGCGCGTGTACCATCCGGGAAAAAGGCCACACTGCGCACCCGCCCTGCGTGTTCATCCAGCGTCAGCAGCGCCG
>JAFGJA010000409.1 GCA_016929355.1 Anaerolineae bacterium
GATGATCTGGACTTTCCAAACGCCGTAGATCGGGGCGAAATGCTCGCCTGGGCCAGCAAATCGATCACGCAGCGACTCAATGCCCATGCCGCGCTTGGCTGGGAAATTTTTGATATGAACTGGCTTGCGGAAACGGAACTCATGGTTACGTTCAAGCGCCCAATTCCGCCTAAAGCAGATGAGGATACAACATGACTGTAACCCTGAAACCCATCACGAAAGACAATTTTCAAGCCTGCATCACCCTGAAAGTCAACGACGATCAAAAAATGTTCGTTGCGCCGAATCTGTATTCAATTGCGCAAGGGCAATTTACACCCGGCACACAAATGCGCGGCATCTACGCGGATGATACGCTGGTCGGCTTCGTCATGTGGACCTGGGATAATGAGGATCACGATCCGCCGGAAATGTGGCTATGGCGCTTTATGATCGGCGGCGACTATCAGGGGCAGGGCTATGGCCGCGCCGCGATGCAGCACGTCATTGCGCTGCTCAAGATCGAAGGCGTGACGGAGCTGTTTCTGAGCTATGAACCGGAAAATACCGGCGGGGCACAATTCTACGCCGGGTTGGGCTTCGCGGATACCGGGCGCGTTGAAGGCGGCGAGATTGTGGTGAAATTGGATTTAACGGAGGAGCAGGGCGTATAGCAATACGCCCCCGCAGATTCAGGTCATGGCGTACTTAGAACTTACAACTTACAACTGATCACTGAGGACTGTTTTATGGTTACAGGATTAGAAAGCACCCTACGTGGTATCGTGCGCTCCGCCGCGCCGATTGTGATCGCGGGACAAGGCGAACTGCTCACCGAACGTTCCGGCGTGATCAACCTCTCGCTGGATGGCTCGATCATGCTCTCCGCCATGACCGCGCATGTCGTCGCGCGCGAAACCGGGAGTCTGGTCCAGGCGGTGTTAGCAGCGATGGCAGTGGGCGCGGCAATTGCGTTTGTGGTCGTTTTTTCGAGCATCGCGCTCAAGCTGAATCAGGTGGCGGTGGGCTTTATCCTCACCATTCTCTGCGCTGATCTGGCGATCTTCCTGGGCAAGCCGCATTTCAACCAACCCGGCAAGGAAATGCCCGCCGCGCCGATCCCGCTTCTGGAAGATATTCCGCTGCTCGGCCCGGTGTTGTTCAAGCACAATGTTCTGATCTATTTCAGCCTGATTCTGATCGTGGTCATGTGGTTCTACATTTACCGCACCCGCCCCGGCCTGACGCTGCGCGCTATCGGGGAACAGCCGGAAGCCGCCTTTGTGCGCGGCACGCCTGTTAACCTGCTGCGCTACGTCTATACGCTGGCGGGCGGGGCGCTGGTCGGGATCGCGGGCGCGACCTATTCGCTGTCGGTCAAACTCGGCTGGAAAGAAGACCTCGCCGGTGAAGGCTGGATCGCGCTGGCGATTGTGATCTTCGGGTTGTGGGTTCCGGGCCGCGTGGCGCTCGGCGCGTATTTGATCGCGGGACTGCGCTCGGTGGCGATTAATCTGCAAGACAACGCCGTGATCGATCTGCCCGCGCAGATCATCAATATGCTGCCCTGGTTCCTGATGATCGTGACGCTGCTGTTTGCGACGAGCGGCGTGTTGAAAAAGATCGTGAGGTATACGCCGGAGCGCTTCAAACCAACAGTGCAGCGCTTCCTACGGGCTGCGCCACCGCAGGCGCTCGGCACGACGTTCGAGAAGCATTAGAGTTATTAGTCTTTAGTTCTTGGTTCTTAGTTATTTGTGACCAGAACCAAGAGATTTTACTAAAGACTAATAACCAAAAACTAACAACCCATATCCATTCGCAGCAGAACGATCAACCCGGAAATGATCGCTGGCGGGATCAGGTCACGAAAATATCATCAATAGTGCGCGGAGGCCATCTCGCAGGCCCGCTCTTCAATCCGGTGCAGCCGCCGGTTCCTCGCGCACATCTTCGAGCGGTTCTTCGTCCTCGTCGTGATGCAAGCGCGTCAAGCGAATTTTACGGATGCGGCGATCATCGACCTGCGTTACTTCGAGCAGCAGTTTAGCCGTTTCAATCGTTTCGCCCACCGCCGGAACCTTGCCCAATTTGCTGTAGATGTATCCGCCAAGCGTATCGCTTTCATCCGTCGGCAGATGCGTTTCCAGCAAGTGATTCAAATCATCCAGATCGATCCCCGCATCGAATAGCCACTCATTATCGCTGATCTGCTGGTAGGCTTCTTCCTCGTTGAAATCGTACTCATCGCGGATTTCACCCACGATCTCCTCGATCAAGTCTTCCAGCGTCACCAACCCGGCTGTACCACCGTATTCATCCACCACCACCGCCAGATGGACTTTTTGCTGCTGCAAATCCGCTAAGAGATCGTCCGCCTTTTTCGATTCCGGCACAAAATACGCCTCGCGCAGCATATCCTTAATCGGACGCTTGGGCGCACCATCACGCCACGCCGCGAGCAAGTCTTTGGCATAGAGCAGCCCGCGAATGTGATCAATCGATTCGGCATACACCGGAATCCGCGAATGACCCGCTTCCACAATCGTGTTCAGCGCCTCATCAAACGGCGTATCGATCTCCAACGCGACAATATCGATCCGGGGGACCATCACTTCGCGCACCAGGGTATCGCCCAGTTGAAAGATGGAGTAGATCATCTCTTTCTCTTCATCTTCAATTGAGCCGCCTTCCGACCCGGCATCGACCATCATTTTGATCTCGGCTTCCGTCACCAGCGCCACATTACCCCGTCCCACAAACGGCGCGGCAAACTGCCCACTGATCCACTGCAAGAGTTGCAGCACGGGAGCCAGAATATGTGACAGCACATTGATCAGGCCCACCACACGGATAGCCAGCGCATCGGCTATGTTTAACGCAATGTTAGAAGGCAGCATTTCGCCAAACACCAGCGTGATAATCGCCACCACCAGCATGACCCCACCATAAGCGAGACCATCGGCCAACACTGCGCTGGCTCCTTGATCGAGCAAGCCATCACGGATCGGTGGCACAAGCGTCAGCGCCGCGACAATCGCAATGGCGAAACGCAAGATCAGATCAAGCACCTGCTGCGAGGCTAACATGCGCGTCGCCTCATTTGCCAATTTCAGGGCACGATTCGCGCGATCATCGCCGTCATCGGCCAATTCTTTGAGCGCGGCTTTATTGGCATGGATGATGGCAATGTAGGCCATCTTGAGGAGAGCGTTAAGCAGGATGATCCCGCCCAACACGGCTAACCCGGTCAGACTATCGTCCACAAGTATTTCCCTTTAGTGTCGTGTGTGTTTTGGCTGTGAATAGATATGCGAAGCGGCAGGAATCAGCAGGGCGCAGGCGCATCAACCCACCCGCACACCAATCGATTGTGTCGTTGGAATTATAAGATGGAGGTTTAGCAGGGTCTTCAGGTATCATAACTCAAGTAACTCAACGACGATAACCGCCGTAGTATGCGCATTGTACCACAAACTAATTATGAATCAAATGGGCTGATCCGCCGATTATAGTTCTCCCCTAGTGCGCCTCGATCAAACAGGCATTCGCCCAGAAATAATCGTATATGTTGTGCGTGCGCGCTGTCGCAAAACCCGCCGCGCGCAGATCATCGATCCAGCCCTGCACCGGTCCTTCCCAATTGGTGCGCGCCGCGCTGCGATCAAAATAACCAAACATGACCGGCATCAGGAACCCCTGTGCGACTACGCCCTCATCCCCCAGATATTCGCGCAAACCGCGCTCATAGTGTGTCACGATATAACGCACCCGATCCGGGGCGAACAGATCGGCAAAGTCCGGCACGTCGAATTCCGCGATCAGGAGCCGATCCCCATGTTCCCGACACCACGCGAAGATCGGCGCGCGTTCCGCCGGGGGCACAGATTGCAGACTCCAGGTTGCTTGCATGATGTCCCAATGGGTCTGCTGCCCGATTTCGGACGCCATGAACGCCTGAATCGTGCTGTTCGCCGCGTGATGCGTGATGCCGCGTTGATCTAAGGCCGCCGTTGTCTGCGCCAGCATCGCGGCCGAGGGTTCGAGCACATCCAAGCGCGCAAGCGGCAAAACCTCATCGGTCAGGGCGGGCAGCAGCGCCATGCCATCACCCACGCCAATATCCAACAGGCGCAGTGCGTCCGATCCGGCGTGATAGTCCGCGTAGTGCGCCCGCAGCAGGTCACTCACTGCCGCGTACAGCGCCACATTGCCCCCGCCGCGAATGAACGCCGCGAACGCCGCACCATCGACATACACACCCGCTTTGCCCTGCGCCATCACGCGATCCAGATACCGGACTGCTTCGGCAAAAACGAGGCTGGCGGGATCGCCCGCAGCCGCGCGGCGGACATCCTGCGCCGCCTGTACAAAATCATCCTCGGCAAAGGCCAGCAGCGCCCGGTAAAACAAACCAAGCGGATCGCCGGGATCGGCCTTTGTCACACCCGCGTAACCGTTCGTTTGGTAAATCGGCCACAGTTCATCCATGATCAATAAGAAATCCTCTCACGAAAATTACTTGGAAATGATACTCTAATGGAGAAAACAATTAAAAATGGCCCCATGTAGGGGCCGACCAGCGTGTCGGCCCAGGGCGAACACATGACGAACCGCAGGTTCGCGTTCGCCCCTACGTGAGATCA
>JAFGJA010000410.1 GCA_016929355.1 Anaerolineae bacterium
GCCATCCAGTTCACGGAACAGGGCTTGCAGGTCGGCCAACAGGTTTTTGTCGGAACCTGTGCGCGCCTCAAATTGGCGGACCACCGCTTGCAGGCGCGGCGCTTCGACGCCCCGATCTTCCACCGTGCGGATAAAAATCAGGCGGTCAATCAAGCGCTGCACGGCGTTATCGATCTCGCGCGGATTCTGGGACCACAGCGTATCGCCCCATTGCTGAATCTGGCGGAACAGGTCGCGCCGCCACTGCGTCAACTGCGCCAACAGGAGTTCATTGACCGCCCCTTTGCGCGCTTTTTTGCCGTAGCGTTCGGCCAGCGTGTCAATCTGCCCGGAGCGCACCGCTTCCTTAGACAGCAGCCACAAATCCTCAAACGCGCCGTTGGCGTAGCTTTCCCAATGCAGATCAAGAAAGACTGCTTTTTGGGGATCGCGCGTGTTGACTTCGGCGTTAAACACCTTGAGTCCTTCAAAGTCGGTCAGCACGGCCCAGGTCACGCCTTTGAGCCAGGAATAGTTGATCGCCTGTCGCGCCCATTCCGGCTTGTTGATGTTTTCGGGAATGCGCTTGGTTTCAACGTAAAACCGGGGCACGCCATCCAGGTAAAAGCCAAAATCGACAAAGCCGCGTGAAATCTGTTCTTCGGCAGACATTTCGGCGGGGTTTTCGGTGTTCCAACCGAGCGCGCGAAACAGGGGCAGGATATAGTAGACGCGCGTTTCCTGTTCGTTATAACTGCGGCGCTTGCTGGCGGGTTCGGCGCGGAAGCGATTCACAATCTGGGCAACTTGTTCGCGGGCGTGGTCTTTGCTTGTCATAGGTAGTCCTCCGATGTGTGTTAGTATACCCACCTCGGCCTACAGCGCCAAGTGATCAATACCACCCCTCCGCCGCGACCAACGCATACAGCGCTGCGAGTCGTTCCGGCGGCACAAGCGGCCCCACCGAACACGCCGAACTCAGGATATAGCCGCCGCCGGGCATCCCATCCCGCAAGCGTGCGCGCGCATGATCCAGCACGGCTTCCACCGACTCCGCTTGCAGCATAAACACCGCGTTCATGTTGCCCTTGATGAACAGCCGGTCCCCGATGCGCCGTTTCGCGTCCGCCAGATCAGTATCGCCAATCGGCGGCGGATCGAGCGTATCGACGCCATCCGTGCCCGTTGCCATCAGCAATTCCAACCGGTCACCCAACCGCCCGCAGGTATGCGTATAGACCGGCACACCCGGCGCGGCAGTATGCAGCGCATCGACCAGCCGTTTTTCGTAGGGCAGCACAAACCGCTCATACATGCGTTTGGAAATAAACCCGCCCCCGGCATAGGCCGACGAGATCAGGACTGCATCGACGCCATGCCGCGCCTGCTGCAAACCCCACGCGATACTCGCCTCGGTTAAGCGATCCAGGATCGCCAGCGCCTTGTCAGGGTTGAGCGCCAGATTCAGCAGCGCGTCCTCATAGCTGAACAGTTCCATCAGGTGTGTGAACGGCGAAAATACCTCGCCATGCACTGCGATCTCATCCCCTACCCGCGCTTTAACCAGGTCAATTGTGCGCAAAAAATAGTCGGGCAGCGCGGTCAGCAAACCGGAGAGTTTGCCAGGTAATACGGGGGTGTGGTAAATGCCCCAGGTGTACATCGTCCAATCCACGTCAAAATCGTGATCGGGATCGAAGTCCGCAAAAATAGGCCGCGCCGCTGCCGGATTCGCCGGGCGATGCTGCGGATTATCGTTCCAGGGGATAAACGTTTCATCACCATTCCACCAATGCACGATCTCCCCCTCCCCCGTTGTTGAGATCGAACGCGCCTGTTCGCGCCAGTTCGGATCGCGTCCCGGTAGGTTGATCAGGATGCCATCAAACCCGTAACGCTGCTGCAACGTGATCAGCGCCTCGGCAAACCCTTCGCTCGTGAACCAGATTTCATGGGGCCGCAAACCGGTATTCAGAAAATAATGCCCCAGCGCGAGTTGGCACATCCAGGGCACGCGATCCGGGATGCCGTGCTGCATCGCCACTGCCAGACGTTGTTTGCTGTTCATCTGTTTACCGTTCATACAGTATGCTCCTGATACCCCCGCTCATATAGATCGCAGTTGGTGCGCGCGCGTGAAAAAGGCGCGATACGTCAGCCACGCCGCCATCAGCGCTGTGAATGCGGTTGATCCGACGAGCATATACATCACGATGATCTGCAATTGCACCGCTTGCAACGGGGACGCGCCCGCGAGAATCATACCCGTCATTGCGCCGGGGAGCTTGATCAGGCCGACAGTTTTGGTCGTGTCGATGTGCGGGATCATAGCGGTTCGCAGCGCGCGCCGGAACTGGATCAGCGAGGCGTCACGGCTGGCCGCACCCAACGCCAGCATGGATTCGATCTGGTTGCGGCTCTCCAGCAAATCATCCGACATACGATTCATGACCTGCGCCGCCACCGTCATCGCCCCGCCAATGACCATGCCGCCAATGGGAATGATCGCTTGCGGTTCATACGCAAAAACCCCCGCGATCACGAGAACGGCAATGGTACTGATCGAACCGAAACCAATCGAAATGAGCGCGATCCGGGTTGCGTGTGGCGTTTTGTTACCGCGTGCGCCTGCCGCCTGGCCCGCGATGGCGATCATGATCAGCAA
>JAFGJA010000411.1 GCA_016929355.1 Anaerolineae bacterium
CCGGATAATGTCAACGAAATCTTCCAGCGCAGTTTCGCTCAGCGGCAGCGAGAAACGCCAGATCAAGATCGGCAGCGCGCCGAGCATCACCAGCAGCGGGAAGCGCACCAGTTTCAATGACCACTGGCGCGGGTTGCTCAGCAGCGCAAAAGCGCACATCACCGCGACAAAAACGCCCGTCATCGCGTTGATGTTGGTCGCAATGCCGATCAACAGCGCCGCCCAGTTAGTGCGCCGCCGGAAGAATAACACCAGCGCCCACAACTCAATCGCGATTGAAAAGGTCGTGTGCGTCACGAAAGGCGAATGAATGAAATCTCCGCCCGGATTCGGGAAATACGCCATCCACATCACCGCCGCAATCAGGCCGACCTCGCGCCGGTCGAACAGCGTTGTCCCAATCGCGTAGACTGCCGTGATCGTGCTGATGATCGAAAGGATATAAAGCCCCGCCATCAGCACCTCGAGGGGGATCGCACGCGAAATCATGCCTAACACAGGGTAAAACAATGTCACGTAAGTATCACGTGCGTCGAGCAGAAAATCGCCTGAGAACAGCGTCGAGTCCGCATACGAGTAGATGATGGGAAGCTGGATCGACTGATCGTGGAAGTTATTCAGCCGCCCATGCGAAAAGCCCTGTACACCGGCGATCACAATCACTACATTCAATGCTAGAATCAGCACGAGCCATTGAGATGACCCTTGCAGATGTTTTTTCAGACCTCGTAACACAACGATGCCGTCCTTTTTCCGACAATGTCGATATCGCGTTGCAACACGGCGCGGAACACAGTGGTGCCGGCCCGAAGTGAAGGGACCAACGGAGCTGAACGCCAACAGAGTTGGACACTCTCCCGCCCACTATCGCTAGATGATCCCAAGGTGCCGAACACCGGCTAAAATGATATTCACTAACCCCGCTCGCCGTCAAAAATTACTCAATAGGTTTCTGGGAAATTCAGGTATTATAATCCGGACGCATAGTCGGGCCTTCATCGCACTGCATCAGACATCTCATGCGCAAGACAAAAACGTCTCACCTGGCATCAGAGCCAGCGTGAGGCGTTCTGCTTACAGATGAAGTAACAAGACTGTACTTCTGTTCTACGAGTGCATCGGCAATTGGAAATTCCAACGTGTTGGGCGCGGTGGACGCATGAAACTATTCGAGCGTTTATTCATCTCTACTGCTTCGCTGTAGTAGCGCTCAAGCTGTGCCATAATCGCGGTCCAGGGTCGGCGCTCGGCTTCGGTGCGGGAATTGCGCGACATCCTCCTGCGCAGTTCCGGATCGCGCTGAAGTTCCGCGACGGCGTCCGCGAATTCCTTCGAGTTCGCGGTGCAGTGATAGCCATTAACGCCGGGTGTCACCAGATCGGTGATACCGCCCTTGTCAATGATCACCCCCGGCAAGCCGGACGCCATCGCTTCCTGCACGACCTGCCCAAAAGTTTCGGTTGGGCCGGGGAACACAAATACATCCGCACTGGCATAGGCTTTGGCAAGGTTGTCACCGTACAAATAGCCGGTGAACACAGTGCCCGTCCCAGCAAACAGTTTTTCCAGATCGTCACGCACCGCGCCGTCGCCGATCACCGTCAGCGCAACACCGGGCAGTCTGGCAACATCGAGCAGAAGGTCAATTCGTTTTTCAATTGCTAGACGCCCCACGTACAGTGCGATGATCGAATCGGGATCACGACCCTGGAGCAACTGTGCACGAAACTCTGCCGAGCGGTTGCGCGGATTGAAACGATCCAGGTCAACACCCCGGCCCCAAATCCGCAGGCGCTTGTAGTCCTGCTGTTCAAGCTGCTTCATGGTATAACTTGAAGGCACCAGTGTCAGGTGGCAGCCGTTGTGGATGTAACGCAGCCAGTTTTGCAGCGGGGATTCCAGGAAGTTGAACCCGTAGTATTGTGTATAACCGGGCAGATCAGTCTGATAATTTGCGATCACGGGCAGATCCCGCCGCCGTCCCTGCCACATGCCGCCAACTGACATCACTGCTGGGCTGAACAGGTGGATCAGATCGGGTTGGAATTCTTCTAGATACCGCGCGATTGAGAAGGTCGGCAATGCAATACGTGTTTCTGGCGCGAACGGCAATCCCAGCGAAGGCATTGGAACAACCTGGCTGCTTCCCACGCGTGAAGGAGAGATATCCGGCGCAAAAACCATGACTTCACGCCCGGTTTTTTGCAGATAACGCAGCGTGAGATAAGCCGATTTGGCAACACCATCAACCTTCGGGAAAAAGGCCTCTGTCAGAATTGCCACGCGTTTTACAGGTGACAGTTCGACTTGGTCTGCCGTAGGTAGCAAGTCAGCTTCGTGACCATAAATCCGGTCGATTTCCGACGGATCCAGGCTAGTCAGCGCTTGGAACAACCGGTTGGTGTTCATAATGACCTCATTTGCGGATATACCTACTCTGACCCAGATGATAAATTGGGAAAAATGTGAGCCAGATAGATAGATGTTTCAATGCACCAGTAAACAGGTCTTGATTGTAATGTTCCCGCATTAAACAGGCGCTATACGTGCCTCAAAGATATTTTGCCAGCGGATAAGTGAAGTTAAGTGGATGTATGACTTTGGCAGTAGGGATAACGCCTGTTAGTTTCTTCAACACAAGATGCCACATTGAACCCTCAATAAGGCACATGGACATCTCACTTATGGATAGTATACGTATCGTGCAATCAAGTGTTGCAGTTTGAGCGTCTTGCAACGGTTGTGTACTGAAATAACCCCTATATGAGGTGCGCGTTGCGCTGAGCCACAGCGCATAAAGGTGTGATCGTTCCAGACCCCTGGTGTACCTCTGTGCCCCTAGACATAATTTTAACACAAAGCGCAGAGATTATAATGGACAATTGCGCTGCGATTCAAGCGTCTGTCGCATCCTGAGGCGAA
>JAFGJA010000412.1 GCA_016929355.1 Anaerolineae bacterium
ACGACGCTCGTCACGCGGATATTATCGCTCACACCCTTGATGCCGGGCCGCAGACAGCAAATGCCGCGTATCAGCAATTCAACCTTGACGCCCGCGATGGATGCTTCGTACAACCGCCGGGTAATGCGCGGATCAACCAGCGCATTCATTTTGAAGATCAGACGCGCCTCGCGTCCTTCACGCGCGTGTTCGATCTCACGTTGGATCAATTGGTCGAATTGGCGGCGCAAATATTCCGGCGCAACCAGCAATTTTTCATAGGCCGCATTGGGCGCATACCCGGTCAGACGGTTGAATAACTCGCTCACATCCATCGCCAGATCGACACGGCTGCTCAACACGCCAATATCCGTATAAATGCGCGCGGTGGTCGCATTATAGTTCCCGGTGCTGAGATGCACGTATCGCCGCAGACCGTCGCTTTCCCTGCGCACGACCAGCGACGCCTTGCAATGCGTCTTCAGTCCGACCAAACCATACACGACATGCACGCCTTGCGCTTCCAGTTTGCGCGCCCACACGATGTTATTTTCCTCGTCAAAACGCGCCTTGAGTTCGACCAAGACAGCAACCTGTTTGCCATTTTCGCGCGCTTCAAGCAGCGCATTCACAATCGGAGAATTGCTGCCCACACGGTACAACGTCGCCTTGATCGCTAACACCTGCGGATCGTGCGCCGCCTCGCGGAAAAACCGGATCACGGGCACAAAGGATTGGTAGGGATGATACAACATCACATCGCGCTCGCGCAGGACCGCAAACAGACTTTCACTATCACGCAAGACAGGCGGCGTTTGC
Source organism: Anaerolineae bacterium (assembly GCA_016929355.1). Taxonomy (GTDB): domain Bacteria; phylum Chloroflexota; class Anaerolineae; order Aggregatilineales; family Aggregatilineaceae; genus JAFGJA01. The sequence continues at coordinate 799 of JAFGJA010000412.1, forward strand.
GGCAAAAAGGGCGGGTCTTTCAAAGCGGGCACATCGATCCCCGTCAATTCAAACAACTGGCTCATACCAAGCGGCGCGCCAAGCTGGTAAATATCCGAACGCTCGACATTCAGATACCCCTTGAGCCATTCGAGCAAAAATTGCGGCATATCATGCTGCACTTCCAACCGGACCACGCGCCCAAACCGGCGCTGCCGCACGCCCGCCTCAATCGTTTCCAACAAATCCGAGGCTTCGTCCTCTTCAATCTCGATGTCCGTATTGCGCGTCACCCGGAAGGGATGCGATTCCAAAATCTGCATCCCCGGAAACAGCGATTGCAGATTCGCGGCGACAATTTCCTCAATAAACACAAACATCATCTGCTCGACGGGCTTGCCGAGATATTGATTGGCGATCTCATGGATCGGCACAAGGCGCGGCAGCACTTGCGGGACTTTCACCCGCGCGAAGCGGCGCTGCTTCTGATCATCTTCGAGCAGCACCGCCAGATTCAAACTCAGATTCGAAATATGCGGAAATGGCCGCCCCGGATCAACGGCAAGCGGCGTCAAAACCGGGAAAATTTCGCTCTCAAAATAAAGTTGGACCGCTTCTTTCAGGTCTTTCGACAGGTCATCATGACTCACCACATGAATGTGGGCTTGCCGCAGCATCGGGATCAGATCGTCGCGCCAACACGCATACTGCGTTTCGAACATCGGCAGCAGCCGCTTGCGGATCGCGGCCAATTGTTGCGCGGGTGTCAACCCATCGGCGGGCGTATCGATTACCCCGGCGGCGACCTGCTGCCGCAGCCCGGATACGCGAATCATGAAAAATTCATCCAGGTTGTTCGCAAAAATCGCCAGGAATTTCACGCGCTCTAAGAGAGGGTTAGCCGGTTCAAGCGCTTCTTCCAACACCCGATAATTGAACTCCAACATCCCCAATTCACGATTAATATACAGACTGGGATCATTGAGATTCACCTCTGCCGCCGGTTCGATCTCAGTCGCATGATTCTTTTTAGGTGCAGCCATAGACTATTCCCTACTGAATTCCAACAGTTTGCTCACGTTGTTCCGAGTATATCACATTCACTTCATATTGCGCGGAGTTTTTAGAGCCTGTAGAATCAAGCATAAACCGTTTAGATCAAAAAAGAGCAGCTATGGCGACACGACGTTTTCACGATGATATGGCCGATGACCCCATTCCCGAATCGCAGCCCGATCCTGATCTGCTGCGGGAGCCTTCAATTTCTCCGCCGCCACCGGTTGCCCCCCCCCCCGAACCTGCCAGGCCGCGCGGACGCCCCAATCGTCATGCGTCCCATATGCCGCGCACGCTGGCCCAGGTCTTAACCGAAGCCAACGACATGGTGGTCCGCGGTGATCTGACCGAATACGTCCCGATCCCCACTGGGTTCGATCCGCTCGACGGGATGATCGGCGGGGGCTTGCGCAAAACGGAACTGGTGCTGCTCGGCGGGGCGCAGGGCATCGGCAAGACGATTGCCACGCTGCAAATCGCGCGCAATATCGCCATGCGCAAAGGCCAGTATGCGTTTTATCTCTCCTACGAGCATACCGAAACGCACCTCATGAATCGCCTGCTCTGCCTGGAAAGCATCAATCCGCCCGAAGTCGATGTCAAAAGCGGGATGCGCCTCAAAGACCTGTACGACGTGATCATCGCGGAGCGCGCCAAAAGCACCTTACGGCGCGGCTCAGAAAACACCGGATCGCTGCAAGGGATTTTGCGCGAAAACGCGAAAACCGCGATGGCTTTAGCCCGCATCAACCGTTATGCGGATCGCCTGATCCTCGTCAAAGCGAGTCCCGCCGTGACCACGCTGCGCGCGATCCGTGAAATGACCGCGCGTTTGGTCGATGCAACGGGTGGTAGTGTCGCCGTTTTCATCGACTACCTGCAAAAAGTCGCCATCCATCCTGAACGCGCCGCCGACGAATCCGAAAAAGTGACGATTGTGGTCGAAGGCTTGAAGGATATTGCGTTGGCGCTCGGTGTGCCCGTGTGGGCGATTGTGGCGGCGGATCGGGAGGGGTTGAAATCGAATCGCCTGCACCTGTATCACCTGCGCGGCAGTTCGGCGCTCGATTACGAATGTGACATCGCCGTGATCATGAACAACAAGTATCACATTCTGCACAAGGATCATGTCTCGTTCAACCCGTATCAGGCGCGCCAATACCGCGATTGGGTCGTCTTCACCGTCGAGAAAAACCGTGCTGGACGCGCCATGCAGGACATGGAATTCCAACTGCACGCGCCATACTTTGCCTTTGATCCGCGCGGGCAGCGTGTCCAGCAGCAGTTGATCGATGACAAGGTAATCGAGAGTTAGGCGCTTTTCTGGACATTGTATCTCTATAAACCACAACGCCCTGTAATCGGGGCGTTTTTGATTTGAACGAATCATTTCTGTGCCGTGATTGCAGGGGCAGACAGTTGGGCAGGTGAAGATATTTGGCGAAGAGAGCGAGAGATTCGACTTTCCCCCAATTCGCATTTGAGCTAGGATGTATTCGTTGACATTGCCATTATCTTGGCTACCCCAGGGTGGATATATTCATGCTTTCTACAGTGTACTCGTGCGCGGTTGTAGGACTAGAAGGTGAAATTGTTCAGGTAGAAGTTGATTTCAACCCCTATGGAATGCCCGCGTTTATGGTGGTTGGTTTGCCCGATGCGGCAGTTCAAGAAAGTCGGGAGCGTGTTCGATCCGCGATCCGCAACAGTGGTTTGAAATTCCCCAACAAACGGTATACCGCGAATCTTGCCCCCGCTAGCTTGCGAAAAGAGGGGCCAGCATATGATTTGCCGTTGGCGGTAGGCGTGTTGGCGGCGACCGATCAAGTACCATTGCACCGTCTGAACAGCGCCGTGTTTGTGGGTGAGCTTTCGCTAGATGGTACAGTGCGACATATCGGCGGTGTTTTGCCAATTACCTACCGGGCATGGCAAGAAGGGTATGAGTGCGTATATGTGCCTGAGGATGATGCTCCACAGGCGGCACTTGTGCCGGAAATTGACGTAATTCCCGTGCGTTCACTGGGACAATTGGTCGAACACCTTTACGAATTGCAAGTTATCGCCCCGTATGTGCGCAGCGAGCTGAACCTAAAGGTGCCTAATGATTTGGGAGGGTTAACAAACTTCTCCGACATAAAAGGCCAACAACATGTCAAACGCGCGCTTGAAGTTGCTGCGGCTGGTTCGCATAATGTCTTGATGTCTGGGCCACCAGGGGTCGGGAAAACGTTGTTGGCACGCGCCATGCCTGGCATTTTGCCGACGATGTCACTTGATGAAGCGCTTGAAGTGACACGCATCTACTCAGTGGCCGATCTGCTGCCGTCCGATAATCCCCTGGTACGGATTCGTCCGTTTCGTGCGCCTCACCATACGATCAGCCATGCGGGATTGGTCGGCGGGGGATCGTGGCCGAGACCGGGCGAAGTCTCCTTAGCACATAGGGGCGTGCTGTTCCTGGACGAATTACCAGAATTTGGAACGCATACGCTTGAATTGTTGCGCCAGCCGGTTGAGGACAAACACGTCACTATCAGCCGCGCAAAAACTGCGCTAACGTTTCCGGCCAATTTTATGATGGTTGCGGCAATGAATCCATGCCCGTGCGGATTTTACGGCGATCCTGTTAAAGAATGTACATGCTCGTCGGCGCAAGTTCGGCGTTACCAACAGCGTATATCAGGCCCCCTGCTAGATCGCATCGATATTCACATCGACGTGCCGCGCGTAGATTACGACAAATTGACCGATGACCGGCGTGGCGAACCCTCGGCGGCAATTCGGGACCGTGTCGAAGCGGCGCGGGAACGTCAACGCGAACGATTCCGCGATGAAGTACGCCTACAAGCGAATGCGGATATGGGACCAAGCGAGATTCGGCATTATTGCCAGCCATCCCATGAGGGGCAGCAATTGCTCAATACAACATTGCGTCAAATGCAATTGAGCGCGCGCGCTTATCATCGCATTCTTAAGCTAAGTCGCACGATCGCTGATCTGGCAGGGAACGATACTATTGAAATTGAACATCTGGCGGAGGCGATTCAGTATCGCCCGCGCAAAGTGATGTATTGAGTGCGTCTTCATTTATCAGCGATATCCTGGGCTGCCTGCAATTCCTCCGGCGTATTGACGTTGTAAAACGACAAGCCCTGCGGATCGATCTTTTTCCATTCTGGTGGATCAACATATCTGACGCGCACATCCTCATAAAAACCGATTACCTTGAGGCGATCCGCCTCAAGGCGGTTGCGGATCGGTTCTCGGCAGCGTTGGCTATAAATGGCGTGCAAGCCTTCCAGATGCCCCTGATCATCACGCGGCACGATCACATCATACGGTCCACCAATCTCCGCGCGTAGATCGATCATGTAGCGCAGCAAAGCCGCGTTGATGAACGGCATATCACAGGCGATGACCAGCGTGTAGGCGGTTTGGCTGTGGTGAAGCGCGGTGTAGATGCCGCCGAGTGCGCCTTTATGGGGGATTACATCGGCGAAGATGGGCAAACCGAGTGGCGCGTAATCCTCTGCCTGATTCGTGATGATGATTGTCTGCGCCTGACTGAGATCGCTGATCCGCGCCAAAATATGCTCGATCATGGGTTGGCCGAGCAACGGCACAAACGCTTTATCCGTGCCCATGCGGGAACTTTTTCCACCCGCCATGATTGCTATCGTGAGATCGGACATACACACGCTCCTTTCGCCAGAGTATAGAAGAATCGCGTTGGACTCGGTAGCCAGCATGGACGCCGCTCACCCCAGCGCGCTATAATCTGGAGTGTGCATGTACTGGAAATGGAGCAAAATTGCGTGAGTGACATTATCAACCTGGATGACATTACGACGCCAGATCGTAATACCGAGAACAATCCCCGCCCCAAGCGCCGCCCCGAATGGATCAAAGTGCGCGCGCCAAGCGGCGAAACGTATGAAATGGTGCGCGGTTTGATGCGCGGTAAGCAGTTAAATACCGTCTGCGAAGAAGCGATGTGTCCCAATCTGGGCGAATGTTGGGGGAGCGGCACAGCCACATTTTTGATGTTGGGCGATACCTGCACGCGATCCTGCCGCTTTTGCGACATCAAGACCGGGCGGCCTAACGTGATGGATTGGCAGGAACCGAATCGCGTGGCGGAATCCGTCAAGGCGATGAATCTGCGCCATGTCGTGATCACGAGCGTGAACCGTGACGAACGACCCGACGGCGGCGCGCCCATTTTTGCGATGGTGATCCGCCGCATCCGGCAGGTGCAGCCGGGATGCAGCATCGAAGTGCTGATCCCCGATTTTAAGGGCAACCGGGACGCGCTCAAGATCGTGATGGACGCGCAGCCGGAAATCCTGAATCATAATGTGGAAACCGTGCCACGCTTGTTCCGCACCGTGCAGCCGCAGGATCACTACGAATGGGCCGAAGCGACGCTGACCAACGCGAAAGCGCTCGATCCGCTCGTGCTGACCAAAAGCGGGATCATGGTCGGCCTCGGTGAAACGTTCGATGAGGTGGTCGAAGTGATGCACGATCTCGCGGCGTGGGGTGTGGATATTCTGACGATTGGGCAGTATTTGCAGCCGAGCAAGAAGCACATGCCGATTGACCGTTACTACACGCCGGACGAATTCGCGGAACTGAAGCGTTTCGGGTTAGAGAAACTCGGTTTTAAGTGGGTCGAATCCGGGCCGTTGGTGCGCAGCAGTTATCGCGCCGCCGAACAGGTGCAGGCGCTTTCGCAGTTGAATTTCGTGCCGAAGCGGGAACGGGCGTAAGGGCACAGTCAAAAGTGGATTCACCGCAGAGGCGCAGAGATCACAGAGAAAACCAGGGAGAAACAAAGAAGGTCAAGAGCAAAAAGCTGAATGGGACGCAGATTCACGCAGATAAACACAGAGTTAAAAGCCAAACCACCGGAACATGTATCCGGCGTTTTGGGTTTCTGAGTACAAAAATATGGAGGGGGTTGCATGCCCCCAAAAATGAGACCACAAGCCAATTCGATAAGGCACAAGTAAGGATTAAAAAATAGACATCTGGCGGAGACGCTGGAAATCTATTCCTCATCCACTTCGAACAACATACCCTGGTTAGCGATCTCCGCGTCTTTGATGTAACGACGTGGCATCGCCAGACTGCTCCACCCGCCCGCCTCCTGTAAGCGGATCACATCGACGCGACTTGCCCAAAACGTCGCCCAATAGTGGCGGCAATCGTGCGCCGAGAGTCCCGCAATACCGATTTCCTCACCTAACGCTCGCACCCGCCCGGTAATGGCGCGCTCCGTCATACCGGACCCATCCAAACGCCCGCCCTTACGACTTGACCGCAGCAAAGGGCCATCCTCCGGCGCATCGCCGCTTTCAAACCACGCTTGCAGTGCCGTAAATGTCGAGGGAGTCAATCGATGCACCTGCATTTTGTCCACTTTTGGACGGTAAAATCGAATCGCGCGCGTTTTGAGATCAATATCATCAATTGTCAACCCGGTGACTTCACCCACGCGCAACCCATGTTCCAGCAGCAAACAGATCATGACCGCATCACGCCGCCCTTGCGGTGTATCCGGGCGCTCGATCAACTTCGCCGCCTGTGCTTCGGAGATCGCCACTGCTTCGGCTTTTTTGTCGCCGCGCCGGGATTTTTTGCGGCGGTTATCGATGCGCCGCGCTTCCTTACGCGCATAGCCAACCACTGTTCGAATCAGGGCATTTTCTTCCGGTGGGATGACGCCCGCTTTTGTCACCAGTTTACTATACGTTTTGACCGTCGAGAGCCGCACATTGATGCTCCCCACCGCATCCCCTTGTTTAACCATCCAATTACGGAACCCCTCGATCAAGCCCCAGGTGATGCCCTGCCACACGCGCACATCCGGCGCAGTGCCTAACAGGGGAAAATCGCGCACATCTTCGGCAAAATCGGCCATGCCTTCGCCCATCTCATCACTGATCTGCCACAGATAATCCGCAAAACGCCCCAGATCACCCGCCTGCCGCCGGATAGTGTTATCCGCTTTACGCGACAGGTAATCGTTAAACACGCTGCGCGCAGCGAACACATTCGCCATCTGTCCCACTTGCGACGGCGAACCATCTACCGGCTCAATCGCATTAGAGGGTAGCGCCAGTTGGCGATTTTCATCATCTGACATAGAGCAGGCTCCTTTATGATCGTCCCAACCAGTATAGCACATTTTTTCGATAGCCTGATTCACAACAGCCACTATCAACTATCCGATTCGGCGCGGAAAGGTTAGGATATACACACTGCTTTCATTAAAGGGGGAACACTTATGAGTGCGCGCAAATATTGGCTTGGCTTTAATCTCGTCAAGGGAATTGGCCCCACACGCTTACGGGCCTTATTGCGCCTCTTTGATGACTTAGAAGCCGCCTGGAATGCATCGGATGTCGCCTTACTCGAAGCAGGTCTGGATCGCCGCACGCTTGCCAATTTGAAACAAGCCCGCCAAGCGGTTGATCTGGATTGCTTGCTTGATGAGGTGAATGCGCTTGGCGCAACTGCACTCACGCTGGATGATCCCGACTATCCGGCGCTGCTGCGTGAACTACCGGATGCCTCGCCCGTTCTCTACGTGAAAGGCACGCTGCTGGATGTGGATCAGTGGGCGGTGGCGTTTGTGGGCACGCGCCGTGCTACCGGTTACGGACGTGATGTAACGCACCAGTTGGTAACAGCCCTCGTTCACGCCGGAATCACGATTGTAAGCGGAATGGCACTCGGCATTGATGCGGCGGCGCACAAAGCGGCGCTAGATGCCGGTGGGCGCACCATCGCCGTCTTAGGTTGTGGCATTGACGTAATTTATCCGCCCGAACACCGCCATTTAGCCGAGGCTATCATCGCTGACGGGGCGCTGATTTCGGAATTTCCGCCGGGGACACAGCCCGTCGGCAAAAATTTCCCGGCGCGTAACCGGACCATCAGTGGCATGTCATTGGGCGTGGTGGTGGTCGAAGCGCCCGCCAGCAGTGGCGCACTGATCACGGCTGATTTCGCTGCCGAACAGGGCCGTGATGTGTTTGCTGTGCCGGGAAAAATAACAGCAAAAACCAGCGCAGGCACGAATCGTCTGATTCAGATGGGGGCGAAACTGGTGATGAGCGCTGAGGATATTCTGGACGAACTCAATCTCACGCGCACAACGGTTGAAATGCGCGTGCAGGTCCGCGAAGTTGCGCCGGCCAACCCCGCCGAAGCCGCGTTAGCTGAACATCTTTCCGAGGAACCCATCCACATTGACGAACTGTGCCAACTCACCGGCTTACCGATCACACAGGTGAGCAGCACACTATCCCTGATGGAACTCAAAGGTATGGTCCGGCGCTTGGAGGGCATGACCTACACCATCGCACGCGGCGGCGGTGATCACTACCGCCTGGACTGATCATTAGCGTATGGCGGCAATATACGCCGCCAGATAGGATGCCGCCGCGTTACACTCTAGCAAAATCGTACCGGCAGCCGCAAAAGCGAGCGCCTGCTGAGTGAGATTTTGCGGATCGGCATTCGTGCCGGTCAATGCGCCGATCACCAGCAAATCGCGCCCATCTCGCGCCGCGATCTCCCGCGCCTCACGAATCGCCGGGGCGAGTTCGCTGGCGGGATCGGGGTGCGCGCCATAGCCTAACACCAAATCCAACTGGATCACGGCCACCGATGGATCAGCCGCTTCTTGCAACAAACGCCGGATGCGCAGATCGTTATCGATCATGGGGTGAGGTCGCCCAACAGTGAATTCTTCCTCACCGAGATCGAGCGCACAGTGTTGGTAACTCTGATTCGAATCAGGCAGGCGGAATTCGGGCTTAAGCGGGCCATTCGACCAAATCTCCCCCAGACTCGCGCGCCAAATCCGCATCGCCTCTTCGCACAGTGTCCCGCCGCTAAACAAACCGCGCAGGTATTTTTGCGATGGTTGGAGCCGTGCGACCAGTTCGCGCGCCCGATCACGAAGCGATGCCTGTTGGGTGGTCAACTGCGCCTGAATCGCTGCTAAATCATCGCCCTGCACCAATGCCGCCGCAACTAAGGCCGCTTCCTGCAAGGTGCGGGTCAGGTGAATCGTGGGGGCGGGTGGTGTGGGTAATTCGTCCGCGCCCATAAAGATTACCACCGCCGGTTTTTCGCTCTGCGCAAGTTGATCGAGCACCTGTGCGCTGATCGCGGGCGAGGGCAGTTTCGAGATCGCCACGATCACCGCTGTCGCCGGATCAGCTTGCAGCGCGTGCGCCGCGTGCAGCATCATCAAGCCGCCCACTGCATCCGAAAGATCGCGCCCACCAACGCCGATCCCCTGCGTGAGGCCAACCCCCTGCCGCGCCAGCAGCGTACTGACCTCTTGCAAGCCCGTTCCCGCCGCCGAAATAATGCCAACAGGTCCGGCAGGGACAACATTCGCAAAACCGAGCGCTGCGCCGTTAATAATGGCGGTTCCGGCTCCCGGTCCCATCAGCAGTAAGCCATGCGCAACCGCATAGCGCTTAAGCGCAATTTCATCAGCCAACGACACATTATCGCTAAACAGCAGCACATGGAGTCCCTGTTGCAGCGCGCGCCACGCTTCGGCGGCGGCATAAGCGCCCGCAACCGAAATCACCGCCAGATTCGCATCAGGATACGCCCGCGCCGCGCCGCGCAACGAACGCGGACGGTGCAACTCGTCATCAGTCGCAGTGGGGCGTTTGGTCAGCAGTTTCTCCGCAAGCGCTAACGCCTCATCCAACACTACCGGATCGCCCATCACCATCAGGATTAAGTCGGTGGGGGCAGTAGCTAACGCGGCGGAAGATAACGGGCTGACCTGTTCCAGCAGTCCTTTATTCGCCTCCGTCCCCATGACCAACGCCGCATCCTCGATCCCATCTAATGCGCGCAGATCGCGGGCAATATTCATGAGCGCCACCGAATCAAAATATTGGCTCGCTTTGACCACGTATTTAATAGCCATAATGCGGTTCCTTTTTCGCGCTGAATTTCGACATACGCTAGACTCATTCAACTTAAACTTAACGCGAAGGATATACTACATGCCGACCACGACCATTGCCGAGCACACTGTTTTTTATCTGGATCACCAATCCGAAAACGCATCTTATCCGCCATTGGTCCTGGTACATGGGGCCGGTGGATCACGCCATGATTGGCCACAGGGCTTGCAGGAACTGCCCAATACGCGCGTCTTGACCGTCGATTTACCGGGCCATGCGGATTCACCCGGCCTCGGCTGCCCCAGCACACTTGCTTACGCAGAAGTGATTTGCGGCTTGCTGGATGATCACAGCATCGACGCGGCGATCATTGCCGGACACAGTATGGGCGGCGCAATTGCGCAAGAGATCGCTATCAATATGCCGGATCGCGCTGCCGGGATTATTCTGGTCGGCACGGGCAGTAAACTCGCCGTTGATCCCACGCTGCCCCAGCGCATTGTGGACGATCCGCCCACCGCCGTTGATTGGCTGACAGACTGGTCATGGGGCACGGATGTCACAGATGCGATGAAAAATGAGGGACGGCAGCGTTTGCTTTCTGTCGCGCCAACCGTGCTGCAAGGCGATTACCGCGCGTGCATGGGTTTCGATGCGCGGCCCTACCTGGAACAGATCAGCGTGCCAACCCTGGTACTAGGCTCAGATGCAGATCACATGGTCCCGTTGAAATTTAGCGTCACACTGGCGGAACGCATTCCCAACGCACAGTTAGTCACCCTGCAAGGAGCCGGGCACAACTTCCCATTGGAGCGCCCCGCCGCCGTGATCAACGCCATTGCGACATGGCTCGCCGCTACATGGTCCAGTTAGCCTGACGCCCTCCCCTCGCCAAGTTTGGAGAGGGGCTAGGGGGTGAGGTAAGCATCACTCCGTCAGCGCGCGCACCAGATCACGAAACTGGCGCTTGTAATCATCGCCAGAAAAATCGAAACGGGCCTTGCGCCGCAGCGAATCGGGCAATTCGGTTTCCTGCAACTGCGCGACCACAATCGGCTTGCGATTCTTGACAAAGAAGTCGAGCGCTTCCTGTACATTAGTCGCCTTAATCGCCAGTGGACTCAGCACCACAACCATGTTTTTGCATTCCACCAGCGAAGGATGAACGCCCGTTGCCCACTGCACATCCTCGACTTCCATGCCCGACAACCAGGTTGGAATGCCGATCCGGTTCAAATCCTCGGATAGAATCTCCGCGAATTCGGCATCGGTCACGCTGTAATTGATGTACGTTGCATCCGCCTGGACTTTGCTGTTGGCTTCCGCAATCTGCACCGGGTCAGGACGCTTGAGTTTGGCATGTGCGTCCGTTCGTCCCATGCGAAATACTGTCGTCCCGCACACCGAGCATATCCCGCGCGTTCCCGGCGCACCTTTGCGCGTCCAGATCGCCTGTGGATTTTCAATCGGCGTCTTTTCGCGGCAGGTCATGCAATACGCTTCAATTTCCTCGAACTCGATTTCTTCTTCGTCTTCAAATTGATCGTTGAGATGATCATCCATCGTTTTATACCCGATTGCTTATCATAAATAACAGTCAAAAAGTAGAGTAACACACAAACACAATTTGTGCTCGTACTGATTATACAGCGAATGCAGTTCGTCAGGGTTGCGTCAAAATCTACACATAATATTGTCAAAATGTAGTCAAACGGCTATAATCGCTCTATCAGAAACACACGAAAAACCGGAACAATGGGCAAACAAATTGAATTCACTACCCTGCTTCCCGCGCCAGTGGAAGTAGTCCAACAGTTTCACGCCAACCCGCAAGCGCTCCGCCAACTGACGCCCCCGCCGCTCATCATGCAGATCGTGCGCGATGATCGGGCATCGCCGACACAGGGCGAATTGGAATTTCGGTTATGGATGGGGCCGATCCCGATCCGGTGGATAGCGCAACATGCTCCCGGTCCCAATGAATATTCGTTTACGGATCATATGCTCGCTGGACCAATGGTACAGTGGCAGCACCAGCATATTTTTGAGCCGGAAGGCGATCAAACGCGGTTAACTGACCGGATCACACTAACCCACAAACCAGGGATTGCAGGGCTATTCACGCGCCTGTTTTTTGATGGATTGCCACTCCGGTTCTTGTTCTGGTTCCGCCACTGGTACACCAAACGCGCCGTTAAAGGATAGCACTATGCAATCTCCCCATGTGATCGTGATCGGTGCAGGCATTGGCGGTCTGACCACTGCCGCACTACTGGCACAAACCGGCCACCGCGTCACCGTCTTAGAAGCAAACACCTATCCCGGCGGCAGCGCAGGCACGTTTTATCATAAGGGCTACCGGTTCGATGCGGGAGCAACCGTTGCTGGAGGCTTTCAGGCGAACGGTCCCCACACCTTACTCGGCCAACAACTAGGTATCGTGTGGCCCGTGCGCGCCGCCGATATTGCCTGGACCATTCACCTTCCAGATCGCGCGATCACCTTTGATCGCAGCCGTGAAGATGTATTGAGCCAATTCCCCGAATCGGCATCATTTTGGACGGAGCAAACCCAGATCGCGGATTTGAGTTGGTCAATGGCCGCAAGCGGCTTACCCTGGCCGCCGCGATCCGCCGCCGAAGCGATGCAACTCGCACAAACTGCCGCGCGTCACTTACCTGAATCTATACACTTGCTGCCGCTCATGTTTCGATCCACCGGCAATTGGCTGGCCCGTCACAATTTGGCGGATAACCACACCTTTCGCCGCATGATCGATGCACAATTACTAATTTCTGCGCAAACGACCACGCCGCACGCCAACAGCCTCTACAGCGCTACTGCGCTCGATCTGCCGCGCCAGGGGGTCTATCATGTCGGTGGCGGGATCGGTACGCTGGCCGAGACGTTAGTCGCCAAGATCAAAGCATTGGGCGGCAACGTGCATTATCGCCATACCGTTACAGAGATTGAGATCAAAAATAAGCAAGCAAGAGGTGTCTGGTTCAAAGTTGGCAAACGCGCGAAACAAGCCCAATTCATGCCCGCCGATTTCGTGATCGCCAATCTGACCCCCTGGAATCTACACCAACTTCTCGGCGACTCCAGTCCCGCTCAATTGGCGCGTGAAGTGACAAACCGCCAACTGGGATGGGGCGCATTTGTGCTATATCTCGGCGTGCGCGCGGATGCGCTACCGGACAACAACGCGGACCATCACCAGATCATCACCGATTATGAGAGTCCGCTTGGCGAAGGAAACAGCATCTTTGTCTCGCTTTCGCCAACATGGGATACCAGCCGCGCCCCGGCAGGCCACCGTGCCGTGACCATCACCACTCATACCGAGGTCGATACCTGGTGGGATTTACTCACCGCCGATTATGCCACCTATGACGCGCGCAAGCAGCAGTATACCGAACGGATTTTAGCGGCAGTCGAAACACATCTACCCGGTTTCAGCACCGGGATTGCGCTTGCCATGCCCGGCACGCCTATCACCTATTACACCTATACACAGCGTCACCGGGGCATGGTTGGCGGATTTCCGCAAACGTCGATCTTCCGCGCACGCGGCTCACGCACCGGTAGCCCAAATATTCGCTTAGTAGGCGACTCAATTTTTCCTGGTCAATCCACCGCCGCCGTCACGCTCGGCGGGATGCAGGTCGCCGCCGACGTAAAACGCGCGCTGCGAACGCGCCAACCACGCATGATCACCCGCCCGATCAATGATGTCATGATGAGGAAAAAAGTATGACCGTCCTGCATTGGTTCCGGCGCGATCTGCGCCTGACAGATAACCGGGCGCTGGCGGCGGCATTGACAGATGCCAAACAGACGGGCGAAACCCTGATCCCGGTATTCGTCCTCGATTCCGCCTTGTTGGACGCAAATCGTGCAGGTGGCACACCACGCGCTGCGTTTATGCGTAACGCACTTATCTCCCTGGATACAACCTTACGCGCGCGGGGTAGTCATCTTGTCATGCAGGCAGGCGATCCGGCCCAGATCATCCCCCACATCGTCGCAGAATCCGGCGCGCGGGTGGTATACGCCAACCGGGATTATTCGCCCTACGCTCGCCACCGGGATGCGGCTGTACAGGCCGCGTTAGGGAATCGCTTCCATCTGCTGGACGATGCGCTACTGATCGCACCGGAGCAGATCGCCACACAAAACGATACGCCCTATACCGTTTATACGCCCTTCAAAAAGACGTGGTGGGACATTCCCAAAGCTGCGCCCGATGAACAACCCTATGCGTTTTCGCCCCTGCCGGAAATAGCATCTGACTCAATCCCCGATGCCAGCGATCCCAGGTTTGCCACCACGCTCGATTTACCCGAAGCCAGCGAAACCGCCGCCCAACAAACTTTAGCCGACTTTATCGCCGGGCCGATTTTTAACTATGGCGTACACCGGGATCAGTTGGCGGTTGCGGGTACATCGCGTTTATCGCCGTATCTGCGCTTTGGCTTGCTCTCGATCCGCGTGGCCTATGCTGCCGCACAGCAAGCGCTCAAAGCAGCCCCAGACGATGCCACCCGTCAAAGCGTCGCAACGTGGATCAGTGAATTAGCCTGGCGCGAATTTTACACGCATATCATGTTCCATTTCCCGCATGTGATGCACGGTAATTTCCGCCGGGAATACGACGATCTCCAATGGCATGATGATCCCGCAGCCCTCAACGCCTGGAAAATGGGGCAAACCGGCTATCCGGTAGTGGATGCCGGAATGCGCCAACTCTGGCAAACCGGTTGGATGCACAACCGCGCGCGCATGATCACGACCAGCTTTTTGACGAAAGACCTGTTGATCGACTGGCGCGCGGGCGAACGCCATTTTATGCAGCACTTGATCGATGGCGATCCCGCCGCGAACAACGGGGGCTGGCAGTGGAGCGCGGGCACTGGCACTGATGCCCAACCCTATTTTCGGATTTTTAATCCGGTCACGCAGTCGAAAAAATTCGATCCTGATGGCACGTATATCCGGCGCTGGGTAACTGAACTGCGCAATGTGCCAACCCGGTTCATTCATACACCCTGGCAAATGGATGCGCCACCCGCCGCGTATCCCCCGCCCATTGTGAATCATGCCGCCGCGCGCGAACGCACTTTAGCCGCCTTTAAGATCATAAAAGACTGATCGGATTTTGATGGGCTTATTGCTACAATATATTGTAGAGGTTATGTTCAGCATTGGTTCATTTCCGTTTCAAGCTGAACATCACAAGGAGATATCCGGTGAATAACGAAGCTGTCTATAACATTGGCGTCGTCGCGCGCATGACAGGCATTCCTGAAAACACGCTGCGCGTCTGGGAGCGCCGCTATGATTTCCCTGCATCGGATCGTACCGAAGGTGGGCATCGCCTGTATTCGCCGCATGAAGTCGCGCGGATTCAGTGGGTCAAACAGCGCATTGACGAGGGAATGCAAACCAGCAACGCGATTCGAGCACTCGTCCAGGTTGAGGAAGAAGGCCGTTTCCCTAATCCTATTACCGCCCAATCGACTACCCAGGCTGCAATGACCGTTGATGATGCCTCAAGCGAGACGATTCGTGCCCGGTTGTTTGAAGCGCTCACGGCCCATAATGAAACCCGCGCGCATCAAATCATCGGTGACGCGCTGGCTACTTATTCAGTGGAAGACATTATTCTCTCGGTGATTGGTCCCACCTTTACTGCAATAGGCGAAGCATGGCTGGATGGCAAAATCAACATTGCCACTGAACATTTCGCTACCAACCACCTGCGCCGCCAACTGCTGATGTGGCGGCAAACGGCGCCGCCCGCTTACCCGGTTAAGCCGGTGGTTTTGGCTTGTGCGCCCGGCGAATTGCACGAAGGGGGTTTGATCATGCTGGGCGTTTTGCTGCGCCGGTTGCGCTGGCCGGTGGTGTATCTGGGCCAGTCCGTCGATCTGCCCGATCTTGCCAGTTTTGCGACCAACCTCAAACCGGCGGTGATTGTATTTGTCGCGATGACGGAAGTCACGGCCCAGACATTAAGCCGGTGGCCGGAATGGTTGCCCAATGATGATGCCAACGATTTCACCGTTGCCTTTGGCGGTTATGTCTTCACGCAACAGCCGGAATGGATCGAAAAAATCGCGGGGCAATATCTCGGTGATGAATTAGCCGAGGGAGTACAAAAATTGGACAACCTGCTGCACGATCTGAATCCCTTGCTGCGCTAATGCCTTGTATAGTTCCTGTACAGCTATTTTACGATTAGCGTACAGGAACTCATCATTTACTCATTATTCTAATCTTCTTTTTCCCCTCAACCCCTCAATTTCATTAATCTACTACTCATGGTCATTCGATCATTTGATTTGTACAATATATGTACATAACCTGAACGACATAATTCTCAAGGAGAAAAACATCATGCGTAAACTGTCTATTCTGTTGGCTCTCGTTTTGCTCGTCGTTATGGTCGCCCCGGTTTCTGCTCAGGAAGCCGACATCGTGGATGTGGCCGTTGATAATGGTAGTTTTACTACCCTGGTCGCTGCCGTGCAGGAAGCCGCGTTAGTTGACGCGCTCAAGGCTGAAGGCCCCTACACGGTCTTCGCGCCCACCGATGAAGCGTTTGCCGCCCTGCTCGCGGATATGGAAATCGAAGCCGCTGATCTGCTAGCTGCCGAGAATCTAACCGACATTCTGCTCTATCATGTGGTGAGCGGCGAATTTGATGCGGCTGCCGTGATCGAATTGGTGGGCGATAACGACTACGTGCTGGTCGATACGCTGGCCGGGATTCCGGTGAAAGTTAGCGTTGAGATGGGCAACGTGTATGTCAATGAGGCGATGGTCACGCTGCCGGACGTAGCCGCCAGCAACGGGGTAATCCATGTGGTGGATAGCGTGATTTTGCCCCCCAGCCAAACCATCACCGACATCGTGGTCGAAGCGGCCGATATGGGCGAAGACTCTGAATTTACGACGCTTCTGGCCGCAGTCTCACAAGCCGGATTAGCTGACGCGCTGGCGGGTGAAGGCATGTTCACCGTATTTGCGCCGACAGATGCCGCCTTTGCTGCCGCGCTGGAAGCCCTGAATATCACCGCCGAAGACCTGTTGGCGAGCGAAGATTTGGCAAGTATTCTGCTCTACCATGTGGTCAGTGGCGAAGAAGCCCTCTATTCGAACGATGTAGCGGCGGCATTGGCTGAGGCTGGCGAAGAAGGCGTGATGGTTGAAACCATGAATGGCGCATCCTTCACCGTGACCGCCGACGAGAATGGTATCTACATTAATGGCGCGCAGATCATCATGACGGACATCCTGGCAAGCAACGGTGTCATCCACGTCATTGATGCGGTTATCCTGCCCCCTGCCGAGTAAAAAACCTCTGCTAGTCACATAGCACAGCCACACAAGGCCGGGCCAACGCTCGGCCTTTTTATTGTGTAAATGTATCCAGCGTGATCGTCGCGCCCTGGTCCACATACGCCCCTTGTGCATCAATTACCGCCGCGTTCTCGTAATTCACGCCATCAGTGATATACATGCCTATATACAATGAGACAGTTTGCGGCGGCAGCACCATGCCAAACCAGAGGAACAGCGTATCCCCTGCGCGCCAATAGTGCCCCGGCCACCCCATGCGATCAATCTGCGAGACACGCGCGCCGTTGGCATCCAGCGCATGAATGAACACCTGATAATCTTCGGTAATGGAACCGTCCAGTTCGTAGCGCAAGATCACGTTTTCAAGATTGATTGCGCAGCCGGTCAGTGTGGCCCCGTTCGCAAAACGCACCGGATCAATCGCTGTCAAATTTTCGAGGTCAAGTTGTGTCTGCGCAGGTCGCACCACAAAATTTGCGCGGCGTGCAGCCGTATCATCGGCTGGATCGGGAACCCGCGCGACCAATTCCACGCTTTCCCCTGCCGGAATCACGGCAGTCCGCGATCCGTTCACAAAACGCACGCTCGGCACATCATCCAACAAGACACCCCATACTGCCGGGATTTCTTCATACGGCGCTTTTTCCTGATCGCTGATCACGATCACATCATTGGGATCATGCGCCAAGACTTCTGCGCGCACATCGAGCAAATAATGCAACGGTGTGCCGAAACCGTTCGGGGTTTCGTGAGTATCCAGAAAATCCAACAGGGCTACAAACAGGTAGATTTGCAAGCCCGCGATCACCATAATTGCGCTACCACCCAGGCTCAACAGGATCGTGCGAACCTGCCCTACCTTGATCCGCGCCAATGCCGCCAGCGCCACCCCACACAGAATATACGCGGCAGGCATGAGCGGGATCATGTAATGCGGCGCGACCTCGGTCCACTCCCACGTAAACGCGATCACGGGGATGATCAGCCACGCGACCAAGACCCCATCCGGCGACGTGCGCGCAGTTTTCTGCTTCCCGACGCGCCACAGCAACCACCCCGCCGCGATGATCGCCGCTAGTGGGATCAGATCAAACACCCCATACACATCCGGCACAGAATCGAGATAGTTTTGAAACTGTTCCGGTCCCGCCAGCGAGTGAATATCGGTTCCGGCGACGGTCAGCCGCGCATAATCCAGCGCCGTTGTACTGATCACGCGCTCATGCGCCTCATTCTGATCCAGGCCATCACGGATCGTATCAAGACTGAATAGATCATTCTGAATCGCACCGATCAAGACCGGAATTCCGGTCAAGGCCGCTAACCCGATCCCGATTCCCAATGTGCGCCAGTTCACACGCGGACGCCACAGCGCCAGCATGAGCAGACTTAACGGAATGAGCGTGAACGCGCCATAGTGAATCTGTACTGTGATCGCCAGCAGAGGCCAATGCAACCAGCGCGCCCACCGCTTATTCTCACCATAACCGAGCAAGCCCATGAACACGGTAGCAACGATAAACGGCGGCAGCAAATCCTGCGCCCAGATTTTGCGCGAATAGATCACCGCCCAGGGACTCGCTGCGTACAGCATCCCCGCAACCAGACCTGAAATTACGCCATAATAGCGCCGCGCCAGAGCGATAGTCAGCGCCACTGCGATGACGTTCAGAGCGCCGACAAATAATGTCGCCGTGACCGGTGTGTGATCCACCGCATACGGCAGCGCAAACAGATACACGTTGAGCGGCGGATTTGGCACATTGACCGAAGATCGAATCCCCAACAAGGGAAAATCTCGCCCCTCAACCAGGTTCAGCGCCAACTGCGACAGATTTGCTTCATCACGCTTAAATTCGGTGATACCCGGTGCGCCCATACGCAGCGCCGCCGCCATGAGCAAAATCGCAATCAATGCGGACCATTCCCACCAGCGAAGCGAAGTTTTTACCGGGTTCATA